>NZ_JBFREV010000003.1:0-276138 GCF_052114485.1 Cupriavidus sp. KB_39 | reverse complement strand
ACCACCCCTTCCCATCCCGAACAGGACCGTGAAACGACTTTGCGCCGATGATAGTGCGGACTACCCGTGTGAAAGTAGGTCATCGCCAGGCTCTTATACCCAGAACCCCCAGCCCCATAAAGGCTGGGGGTTTTGCTTTTGCGGCGACGATTTCGTTCGCGCCGCGAAGCCCTCGTCATTTCAGCGTCGTATCGCTGTTGTATTCAGGGTACCGGAGTATTCCGGCGCGGATTTCGTTCTGTTATGTTTCCTACAAGCGCCGGGTCTAGGCGCGAAGCAGCGACGAGAAATTGGGTTTAGGGGGTTACATGGCGGCCACGAAGTTATGGCCCGCGCTTGCCAGCATGGCAGGCGTGTTGTTGTTGGCGGGATGTGCATCGAGCGGGGGAAATCCTCCCTTCGATCCGACGAAAATGGTCCCAGTGGCCGAAGTGGATTGCAAGACATTCGCGGCTAAAGCCGGCATGAAGTCGGCTGTTCACGTCGATGCGCTGGAGGCGGCGAATATCGCGACCGTGCTGGCCACGCAGCGGAATGCCGATGCTGAGGCTGGCGGCGACCCCGATGGCGAGGGCGAAGGCAGTGCTGCCGCGCCCGTGGCATTGCCCGAACTTCCTCCATTTTCAGCGTCCGCGTCGCTCGCCAATCTTCCTGCGGGCTGGCAGCCGTGGACGATCAACCGCAACAAGACCCCCACACGCTACACGCTGACCGAAGTGGATCAGCGCCTGGTGCTGCATGCCCAGGCCGACAGTTCCGCATCGGGGCTCTATGTGCCACTGACGCAGCGCGACCCCGGCATGCTTCGCTGGATGTGGAAGACGCGCGACGTGATCCGTAGCGCCGACAACGCGATGGGCCAGCGGGAAGACGCGCCTTTGCGCATCTTCGTCGCCTTTGATGGCGATACGGCCAAGCTGCCGCTGCGCGACCAGCTCATGTACGAAATGGCCCGCATCACCACGGGCCGTGAGATGCCTTACGCCACGCTGATGTACATCTGGGGCGGTCGCCGTCCCGCMGGCGCGGTGTTGAACAACCCCCATACGGATCGCGTCCGCATGATCGTGGTCGATTCGGGCACGCGCCACGCCAATAGCTGGCGCTGCCATGAGCGCGATCTGCGCGCGGACTACCGCAAGGCGTTCGGGACCGATCCCGGCAAGGTCATCGCCGTGGGGCTGATGACCGATACCGACAATACCAAGAGCCGCGCGGAGTCCTGGTACGGGGACATCGTCCTCGATTGACCGGGGGCTAGTCCTGGTCGATTGAGCAAGCGGAGGCCTGGCTTGGCGCCGTGTCCTCGAGCGCGAGCAGGGCGAACGTCGCCAGCCAATGGGTGGCGACGTAGTGGCCGCCCACCGCCTGCGGCAGTGACGCCTCGAGGTGATCGGACCACGCCCGCACAGCCAGCGGCTGGAGCGTCGGGGGCAGGGCGGGCCCCAGCAGCCGCCAGCACCATGCACGGGACAGGTTCAGGCCGTCCAGGTGCGACATCTTCGGGTCCGTGCGATCCGCCACCGTCACCGGCGTCAGCCAGGTCGCCAACTCGGCCTGCCCTGGCGAGAACATCTCCCACCAGTCCCCGAACGAGCAGTCGTCGTCGGTCACCTGCTGCATCAGGACCGCTTCGATCAATCCACCTGACAGGAACTCGTCGCCGCCCGGCTCGTAGCGGGCGGGATACCGTTGATCATGTCCGAACCAGCGGTGCGCGCGCCGGACAATGGCCTTGCGCAGCGCAAGGTGCTGCGTGCTCCGCGCGAAATGCAGCGCCATCACCAGCGCAAACGCGCTGTTGAAATGGGTGCCGGTCCGCACCGGGAAATCGGCGATTTCGATGGATTCGATCAGACGCAGCGCGAGGTGGTCGGCCAGGGGCGCACAAGCTGCTGCCCATTGCGCTGCCTGTGGGTCGTCTGCGCCCAGCAGCGTCAATTCCGACTGAAGCCGCAGCACCCACGCCCAGCCGTACGGGCGCTCGAACGTGCGCGAGCCCGGACGCTCGAAGTACGCCAACTCCGTCGCCAATGCCTCAGGSCGWAGTTGCGCGTCGAGCGTCTGCCGGATCTGCGGYGCGATCGGCAGGTCCGGGCGCGTCGCCAGCAGTCGCACCAGCAGCCAATGCATATGGACCGACGAATGCCAGTCGTAGCTGCCATAGAAGACCGGATGCGCCACCGCCGGCTCGGTGAGATCGCCGGCACGCGCCATCAGGTGGTCGAGCTTGTACGGATAGGGACGGACGATGTTGTCCAGCGCCACCCGGGCGAAGCCTTCCGCCGTGTTGTCGTCCAACAGCGTATGCGTCATCKCCGGCCTTTCCTATGAGCGGATTCTGAAAAGCTGCCCGCAATCAACGCCAAACTTAGGCGGCAGCGAGCCACTTCTCCACGAGTTTCACGAAGAACGTCGAGCCCACCGGCAGCAGYTCGTCRTTGAAGTCGTAGCTGGGGTTGTGCAGCATGCACGGTCCCATGCCGTGGCCGGCCTCGCGGTGCGTGCCCTCGCCATTGCCGATGAACAGGTAGCAGCCCGGCTTTTCCTGGAGCATGAACGAGAAGTCCTCGGCGCCCATGGTCGGCTCGACGTTGCCGTCCACATGGTCCGCGCCCACCACCTCGCTGGCCACGCCCACCGCGAACTCCGCCTCGGCGGCGCTGTTGATCGTCGGCGGGTAGTTGCGGCGGAATTCGAATTCGATGGTGCAGTCGAACGCCGACGCCACCGCGCGCGACACCTCTTCCATGCGCCGCTCGATCAGGTCGAGCACCGGCACCGTGAACGTCCGCACCGTGCCGCCGATCCATGCCTGATCCGGCACGATGTTGGTGGCATCGCCGGCGTGGAACTGGGTCACGGAGATCACGGCCGTGTCGATCGGCCGCTTGTTGCGCGTGATGATGCCCTGCAGCGCCGAGACGATCTGCGTGCCGGTGAAGACTGGGTCGAAGCCGTTGTGCGGCATGGCCGCGTGGGCGCCCTTGCCCTTCACGACGATGCGGAATTCATTGCTCGATGCCATCAGCGGCCCGGCCGTGGTGCCGAACGAGCCCACCGGCATGCCCGGCCAGTTGTGCATGCCGAAGACGGCATCGCACGGAAAACGCTTGAACAGCCCGTCCTTGATCATCTCGCGCGCGCCGCCGCCGCCCTCTTCGGCCGGCTGGAAGATCAGGTTGACGGTACCGTCGAAATTACGGTGCTCGGCGAGGTAGCGCGCCGCGCCAAGCAGCATCGCCGTATGGCCGTCATGGCCGCAGGCGTGCATCTTGCCGTCGTGCTGCGAGCGATGGCCGAAGGTATTGGCTTCCTGCAGTGGCAGTGCGTCCATGTCGGCACGCAGGCCAATCGAACGGCCGCTGTTGCCGTTGCGGATCACGCCGACGAGCCCCGTCGTGCCAAGCCCGCGATGGACCTCGATGCCCCACGATTCCAAGCTTTTTGCGACCAGATCAGCGGTGCGCTGTTCTTCGAAGCAGAGTTCGGGATGGGCGTGGATGTCGCGGCGGAGGGTGCGGATTTCGGCTTGCGCCTGGAGGATTTCTGGGATGAGCTTCATGGTGCCGTACCGGGCAGTGGGATACCCCGATCATACCTGTCTGCCTGCAAAGCGCCAAAGACGGACCTTGGCGCCCCGACTTGGCGCACTGCAGCACAGCACCTCGCGCGCCCGCGCACCCCTCGCCGGGTGGGTTTCCCCGCATGGCGCTGCCRTTCCACTGCTGGAACAGTTCATGCTTGAAGTGCCTGGCCGGTCGCGCCCGGATCCGCGATGCAGAATGGACCGCACCAAAATGCGGCGATTTCTTATTGCGCAGGCGACGACTGCTCCTTATTGTCATTTCAGACTTCCCACAGGGAGAAACGCGCGATGTCCCTTCGCACTGTCAACAAGGTCAAGATCGCCATGAGCAAGAGGGTCGGCAATACCGCCGCCGCCGTGCTGCTGGCGAGCGCCCTCGGCCTCGGCCTGGCCGCGCCCGCCCAGGCGGTCGACCTGAAGATCGCCATGAGTTCGCCGCCGACCTCGATGGATCCGCATTTCTATAACCTGTTCTCGAACATCAACGTGTCCGAACACGTGTTCGACTCCCTGGTGAAGCTCGACCCGGACAGCCGCATCATTCCGGGCCTGGCCGAGTCCTGGAAGCTCGTGAACAACCTCACGTGGGAATTCAAGATCCGCAAGGGCGTGAAGTGGCATGACGGCACCGAGCTGACGACCGAGGACGTGGTCTGGTCGCTCGACCGCCCCGCCACGATCCTGAACAGCCCGGGCAAGTTCGACGTCTATACCAAGGCGATCATCAACAAGAAGGTGATCGACAAGTACACGCTCCAGCTGACCACCAACCAGCCGTATCCGTTGATGYTGAACGACCTGACGTCGATCTTCATGGTGCAGAAGAAGGCCACGCAGGGCCTGACGTCCGACGACTTCGCGCAGGGCAAGGGCATGGTCGGCACCGGGCCGTTCAAGTTCGTGAGCTACGCCCGCGACGACCGGGTCGAACTGGTCAAGAACCCCGACTACTGGGGCCCGAAGCCGGCCTGGGACAAGGTCACGCTGCGCTTCATCCCGAACCCGGCCACGCGCCTCGCCGCGCTGCTGTCCGGTGACGTGCAGGCCATCGAGAACGTGCCGACGCCGGACCTGCCCAAGGTGCGCCAGGACCCGAAGCTGTCGTTCTTCAGCAAGATCTCGCACCGCGTGATCTACCTGTTTTTCGATGCCAAGCGCGACAAGTCGCCGTACGTCACCACCAAGGACGGCCAGCCGATGGATAAGAATCCGCTCAAGGATGCGCGCGTGCGGAACGCCATCAGCATGGCCATCAACCGGCAGGGCATCAAGGACCGGCTGATGGAAGGGCTTTCCGAGCCGACCAACAACCTCGTGCCGCCCACGCTGTTCGGCTACAACCCGGCCCTGAAGACGGTGAAATACGATCCCGAAGGCGCCAAGAAGCTGCTCGCGGAGGCGGGCTACCCCAACGGCTTCGGCGTCACGCTGCACACGCCGAACAACCGTTACGTGAACGATGAGAAGATTGCCCAGACCATCGCCCAGAACCTGACGCGGATTGGCATCGCCACCAAGGTGGAAGGCATGCCGATGGCCACCTATTCGTCGAAGGGTATCAAGCACGAGTGGTCGTTCGGCCTGCTCGGATGGGGCGCCCAGACCGGCGAGGTCAGCTCGCCGCTGCGTGCGCTGCTCGCCTGCGAGGACTCGAAGAAGGGCTTCGGCACGACCAACTGGGGCGAGTACTGCAATCCAAAAATGGACGTCGTACTAGAGAAGGCGCTGGCCACGGTGGAAGACGCTGAACGGTCGAAGCTGCTGCAGGAAGCCACGGCCATCGCCATCAACGACGGCGGCATCATCCCGATCCACCAGCAAGTCACCACGTGGGCCACGCAGAAGGGCATCACCTACGTGCCGCGTACCGACGAGCGCACTTATGCGCATAACTTCAAGCCGCAATAAGTCGGCTGGGGTCAATCGGCTGCACTAAGCTAGCAGCGGATGCCGTCGTGCAACGGTCCCTGACCTGGGGACCGTTGCCGGCGAAAGGATAGTGTCTCCACCATGCTGGTTTTCATCATCCGGCGCCTGATGCAGAGCGTGGTCGTGCTCCTCGTCATGTCGCTGCTCGTCTTTCTTGGCGTTTTTGCGATCGGCAACCCGGTCGACATCCTCATCAGTCCGCAGGCGGACCAGGAGGACATCAAGCGCACCATCGCCGCGCTCGGGCTGGACAAGCCGCTCTGGGAACAGTACTGGATCTTTCTGCAGAACGCSCTGCACGGCAACCTCGGCATGTCGTTCGCGCATGGCACGCCCGCACTGAAGCTGATCTTCGAGCGCATGCCGGCGACCATGGAACTGGCCGTCACGGCCATCCTGCTGGCCATCGTTCTCGGCATTCCGCTAGGTCTCTGGGCTGGGCTCCGGCCCACCGGCGTGGCCGGCAAGTCGATCATGACGATATCGATCCTGGGCTTCTCGCTGCCCACGTTCTGGGTCGGCCTGATGCTGATCATGGTGTTCGCGGTGCAGCTTGGCTGGCTGCCGTCGAATGGCCGGGGCGAGACCGTGCGGGTGCTGGGCATCCCGCTCAGCTTCCTGACCGTGGACGGCATCCGCCACCTGATCCTGCCGGCGGTCACGCTGTCGCTGCTGAACATCGCCATGGTGATCCGGCTCACGCGCGCCGGCACGCAGGAGGCCATGCTGCAGGACTACGTGAAGTTCGCCCGGGCCAAGGGCTTGTCGAACTCCCGCATCGTCGGGGTGCACGTTCTTAAGAATATTCTGATCCCGATCGTGACCGTGATCGCGCTCCAGTTCGGCTCGATCATCGCGTTCGCCATCGTGACCGAGTCGATCTTCGCCTGGCCCGGCATGGGCAAGCTCATCATCGACTCGATCCAGTTGCTGGACCGCCCGGTGATCGTGGCCTACCTGATGGTGATCGTGACGCTGTTCATCCTGATCAACCTCGTGGTGGACATCGTCTACAGCATGCTCGATCCGCGCGTGCGCATTGCCGACAACAAGGGCTGAGCCATGAGCGCGAGCACCGTACCGAACCCAACCAAGGAAGTCGCGATCCCGGCCGTGCCGGCGAAGGAGCAGACGCCGTTCCGCCGCTTCGCCCGGCAGTTCCTGGAGAGCAAGCTGGCCGTGCTGGGGCTGGTGACGCTCGGCCTCATCATCCTGATTGCGATCTTCGCGCCATGGCTGGCGCCGCAGAATCCGTACGACCTGGCCACGCTGGACGTGCTCGACGCACGGATGGCCCCGGGCGAACAGGCCGGCAGCGGCCTGACCTTCCTGCTGGGCTCGGACGAGCAGGGGCGCGACATCCTCTCCGCCGTAATGTACGGCCTGCGCATCAGCATCGGCGTGGGGGTGCTCAGCACGGTGATCGCGCTGCTGCTGGGGGCGACGCTCGGCCTGCTGGCCGGCTTCCTCGGTGGCCGCATCGAGGCGCTGATCATGCGCGTGGCCGATCTCCAGCTCTCGTTTCCGCCGATTCTGCTGGCGCTGATCCTGCTGGCCTTCCTGCGGCCGGGCCTCGGCAACATCGTTATCGCCCTGGTGGCGGTGCAATGGGCCTACTACGCGCGCACCACCCGCAGCGCGGCGCTGGTGGAGCGGCGCAAGGAGTACATCGAGGCCGCCACCTGCCTGGGCCTGCCGCCGGGGCGCATCATGTTCCGCCACCTGCTGCCGAACTGCCTGCCGCCGCTGATCGTGATCGCCGCGCTGCAGGTGGCATCGGCCATCACGCTGGAGGCCACGCTGTCGTTCCTCGGGCTCGGCGTGCCGGTCACGGAGCCGTCGCTCGGCTCGCTGATTTCGAACGGCCAGCAGTACATGCTGTCCGGCAAGTAYTGGATCAGCTTCTTCCCGGGGATCGCGCTGGTGGTGACCATCGTGTCGATGAACCTCGTGGCCGACCAGTTGCGCGACGTGCTGAACCCGCGCCTGCAAACGCAATGACCGCCCAGGAGCGCGCATGAGCCAACCTACCCTGGTGGTCGAACACCTGAAAACGCAGTTTTTCACGCGCGCCGGCGTGGCCAAGGCCGTGGACGACGTGTCGTTCTCGGTCAACCGCGGCGAGATCATGGGCCTGGTCGGGGAGTCCGGCTCGGGCAAGTCGATGACCGGCTATTCGATCATGGGCCTGATCGATGCGCCCGGCAAAGTCGTCGACGGCCGGATCGCGCTGACCAGCCGCGACGGCGTGACGCGCGACCTCCGCGCGCTCACCCCCGCCCAGCAGCGCGACGTGCGCGGTAACCGCATCGCAATGATTTTCCAGGACCCGATGATGACGCTGAACCCGGTCCTGCGCATCGACACCCAGATGATCGAGGCCGTGCGCGCGCACGACAACGTCAGCAAGCCGGCCGCCCGCGAGCGGGCGCGCAACGCGCTGGCCCGGGTCGGCATTCCCTCGCCGGACGAGCGCCTGACCGCCTACCCGCACCAGTTCTCGGGCGGCATGCGCCAGCGCGTGGCGATTGCCATCGCGCTGCTCAACAAGCCGGACCTGATCATTGCCGATGAGCCGACCACGGCGCTGGACGTGACCATCCAGGGCCAGATCCTCTATGAGATGCAGACGCTGTGCCGGGAATCGGGCACCGCGCTGATCTGGATCACGCACGACCTGTCCGTGGTGGCCGGGCTCGCGGACAAGGTCTGCGTGATGTACGCCGGCAAGATCGTGGAATCGGGCGATGTGCGCCAGGTGCTGGAGCATCCCGAGCACCCGTACACGCACGGGCTGATCGGCTCGGCGCCGTCGCGCAACCCGCGCGGCACGCCGCTGCGGCAGATTCCGGGGATGACGCCATCGCTGCTGAATCTGCCCGGCGGCTGCTCGTTCCGCGAGCGCTGCCCCTACGCGACCGACATCTGCAAGACCGAACCGCCGCTCGGCACCTCGCCAGACGGCCGGGAGCTGCGCTGCTTCCACCCGGTACTTGCCCAGCAGGAGGCCGCATGAGCCAGTCCGTGATCGATACTCCGGCGAGTGCCGCCAACATCACRCAGACCGAGCCCGCGACGCCTCCCGCGCCGCTGCTGGAGTTGCGCGCGGTGTCCAAGCGCTTCGTCAAGACGCTCGACGTGGCGGCCAAAATCGCCAATGTCTTCGGCGCGAAGCAGCGCGTGGAGGTGGTGCATGCCGTAGATCGCGTGGACCTGGCGATCCGCGCGGGCGAGGTGGTCGGGCTGGTGGGCGAGTCGGGCTGCGGCAAGTCCACGCTGGGCCGGATGGCCGTGGGGCTCCATACGCTGACCGAGGGCGAACGGTTCTGGCGCGGCGTGGATCTGGACCGCCTGCCGCCGGACAAGCGCCGCGAGAAGCAGCTCGCCATCCAGATGATCTTCCAGGACCCGTACGCGTCCCTGAACCCCCGGCTGCGCGTGCTCGATATCGTCGGCGAGGCACCCGTGGTGCACGGCATGGTCGAGAAGGGCGCCCAGAAGACCTATGTGGAAGACATGCTCGTACGCGTGGGCATGGATCCCACCGTGCTGCGCCGCTTCCCGCACCAGTTCTCGGGCGGACAGCGGGCGCGCATCGGCATCGCCCGGGCCTTGGCCGTGAAGCCGGAATTCCTGGTCTGCGACGAATCGGTGGCGGCGCTCGATGTCTCGATCCAGGCCCAGGTCCTGAACCTGTTCATGCGCCTGCGGGAAGACCTGAACCTGACCTACCTGTTCATCAGCCATGACCTGGGCGTGGTCAAGCACATCAGCGACCGCGTGGTGATCATGTATCTGGGGAGGGTGGTGGAGTCGGCGCCCACCGAGGACGTGTTCGCGGCGCCGAACCACCCGTACACGCAGGCGCTGCTGGCCGAGGCGCCCAAGCTGGAAGTGGGCAAGAAGACCTATGTGGCGATCCGGGGCGAGATCCCGTCGCCGCTGAACCCGCCGCTGGGCTGCCACTTCCACCCGCGCTGCCCGCACGCGATGCCGCGCTGCCGGGAGGAACAGCCGATGCTGAAGGAGATCGCGCCGCTACGCTTCTCGGCGTGCCATCTGAACGATATGGCTTGAAAGGGGCCCCTCCGCCCCAGGAGGGGCGCCCCAGGTGCGGTCAGCGAATCACCACGCCGCGCGAGTTGATGATCGTCATTTCGACGAATTTCGATCCCACGTGGTTCTCTGGCCCGTACTGGACGATGAAGCCGCCCAGATCCACGTTGCGCATGCTTTCCACGGCGGTGATGAACTTCTCGCGCGTGACCTCGCGCCCGGTGCGGCGCAGCCCTTCCACGAACGCCTTGGCGGCGATGAAGCCCTCGATACTGGCGTAGTCGAAGTCGTTCTGCTTGCCGGACGCCTGCAGCAGGCGCAGGTACTCGCGCACCACCGGCAGCGTGGCGTTGCCCGGGTGCGGCATCACCTGCGAGATGATCACGCCGCTGCCCAGCGGGCCCACTTCCTTGGCCAGCGCCTGGGTGCCGACGAAGGACACGTTGTAGAACTGGCCGCTGTAGCCGCGCCGCAGGGCTTCCTTCACGAACGCGCCCACGGTGCGGTAGGCGCTGATCAGCACGATGGCGTCCGGGCTGGCCTTCATGGCGCCCTGCATCGCGTCGCCGATCTCCACCGTGTTGCGGATCACCGACTCCTGGGCGACCAGCTTCACGCCGCTGTCGGCCGGGAGCGACTTGATCGCCTGCTCCACCCCGGCGATGCCGGCCTTGCCGTAGGCGTCGTCGTTATAGACCACGGCCACGCGCTTCAGGCCCGTGGTGCGGATCTGGCGCACGATGGCGGAAGTTTCCTCGTCGTAGCCGGCGCGCACGTGGAAGACGTAGCGGCTGCGCGGGTCGCGCAGCGACTGGGCGCCCGTGAACGGGGCGAAGAACGGCACGCGCGCCTGGTTGGCCAGTGGCACGGCGGCCTGGCTGGTCGGCGTGCCCACGTAGCCGAACAGCGCGAAGACGCGGTCTTCCTCGATCAGCTTTTTGGTGTTCTTGATGGCATCGTCCGGCTCGTAGGCATCGTCCAGCGCCTTGAGTTCGATCTTGCGGCCGAACACGCCGCCTTGCTGGTTGATGTAGTCGAAATACAGCCGCGCGCCCGAGTTCATCTGCTTGCCGAGCACCGCGGTGGAGCCGGTCAGCGCGGCGGACTGGCCGAGCAGGATGGTGTCGGCCGTAACGCCGGTCTCGGCGGCCGTAGTGTTGGCCGCGCTTGCCGCGCCGGATGCGACGACGGCGCACGCCGCCAGCAGGCCGGCAAAGCGCCGGCGCGTGACCCCAGAATGCAAAACCATGTGAATCCCCGTCAAAAAATCCAAAGTGTTCTTGTGCTTCTGTACCCCGCGGCCCCCGCCCGGTCTGTTGCCTGTGAGGGGGTTCCGGCACGGTGGCCGGACTGTCGGGCGGTTTGCCCGGCAGCGCCGGAACATCATAATCGAATACAATCGGAGCCAAACAATTTCTCCCGGTTCGGGACCCTCCGGCGAGGCGCTTGCGCCACAGTCATGCCCCCAGACATGACGGCCGCCTGGCCCGCTCCGTCGCCAGAAATCCATCGCCCCAGGCCCCAAGGCCCCCCAGCCGCCCCACGTCCGACATCACCATGGCCACCCGTATCGTCCGCGCCGCCTGCCCCCACGATTGCCCCGACACCTGTGCGCTGCTCGTCACCGTCGAGGACGGCCGGGCCATCAAGGTGGCCGGCGACCCCGACCACCCGGCCACCCAGGGCGTGCTGTGCACCAAGGTTTCCCGCTATACGGAACGCACCTACCACCCTGACCGGCTGCTGACGCCGCTGCGCCGCGTCGGCAAGAAGGGGGAGGGCAAGTTCGAGCCGATTTCCTGGGACGAGGCGCTCGACGAGGTGGCCCGCCGCCTCGGCGCCATTGCCGCGCGCGACCCGCAGGCCATCATCCCTTACAGCTACGCCGGCACCATGGGACTGGTGCAGGGCGAAAGCATGGCCGCGCGTTTCTTCCACAAGCTCGGGGCTTCGCTGCTGGACCGGACGATCTGCGCCAGCGCGGGCGCCACGGCGCTGCGCTATACCTATGGCGCCAGCGTGGGCATGGACATGGAATACGTGGCCGATGCCAAGCTGGTGATCATCTGGGGCGGCAACCCGATCGCCTCGAACCTCCATTTCTGGACCCGCGCGCAGGAAGCCAAGCGCCGTGGCGCCACGCTGGTCGCCATCGACCCGTATCGCTCCCTGACGGCCGAGAAGTGCCACCGCCACATCGCGCCGATGCCCGGCACCGACGGCGCGCTGGCGCTGGCGATCATGCACGTGCTGATCCGCGACGATTTGCTCGATCACGACTACATCGAACGGCACACGGTCGGCTTTGCCGCGCTGCGCGAGCGGGCGATGGAATTCTCGCCGGCCCGCGCCGCCGAGATCTGCGGCGTGCCGGTGGAAGACATCGAATGGATCGCCGGCCTCTACGGCCAACTCGCGGTGCGTGAGCGCCAGCCAGTGGCCATCCGCCTGAACTACGGCATGCAGCGCGCCCACGGCGGCGGCCAGGCCGTGCGCGCGGTGGCGAGCCTGCCGTCGCTGGTCGGCGCCTGGCGTCACCCGGCGGGCGGCTTGCAGCTATCGACCTCGGGTTTCTTCCCGATCGACCACGCGGCGCTCCAGCGGCCCGACCTGCTGCCAGACTGGCCGCAGGTGCCGCGCACCGTGAACATGAGCACGATTGGCGACGCGCTGCTCGACGACGGCACCGGCGCCCAGGGCCCGAAGATCGAAGCCGTGGTGGTCTACAACAGCAACCCGGTGGCCGTGGCGCCGGAATCGGCCAAGGTGGCGGCCGGCTTCGCGCGCGAGGATTTGTTTACCGTGGTGCTCGAGCATTTCCGCACCGATACGGCCGACTACGCCGATATCGTCCTGCCGGCCACGACCCAGCTCGAGCATGTGGACGTCCACAARGCCTACGGCCACACCTACTTCCTGGCCAACAACCAGGCCGTGGCGCCGATGGGCCAGGCGCTGCCGAATACCGAGATTTTCCGCCGGCTGGCCGCGCGCATGGGCTTCACCGAGCCGTGTTTTGCCGATAGCGACGAGGCCATCGCCGCGCAGGCCATCCTGCGCGAGGACAAGCGGGCCGAGGGCATCAGCTGGGATTCGCTGCGCGAGCAGGGCTGGCAGAAGCTGAACCTGCCGGCTGCGCCGTTCGCCGAGGGCGGCTTCCCCACGGCATCGGGCAAATGCGAGTTTTACTCCGAGGCGATGGCCCGCGACGGCCTCGATCCGGTGCCGGCCTATGTCCCGCCTTACGAGGCGCCGGCCTCGGCGCCCGAGCTGGCGGCCCGCTATCCGCTGGCGATGATCTCSCCGCCGGCTCGCAATTTCCTCAATAGCTCSTTCGTCAACGTGGACAGCCTGCGCGCCACGGAGGGCGAGCCGCACCTGGACATCCATCCGCTGGACGCYGCCGCGCGCGGCATCGTCCACGGCRCCATGGTCCGTGCCTTCAACGACCGGGGCAGCATGCTGGCCCGCGCCCGCGTGACGGACCGCGCGCGGCAGGGCCTGGTGGTGGGTTTGTCGATCTGGTGGAAGAAGCTGGCGTCGGACGGCAAGAACGCCAACGAACTGACCAGCCAGCGCCTGACCGACCTGGGCCGCGCGCCGGTCTTCTACGACTGTCTGGTCGAGGTGGCGCCCGCGCCGGCCGAGGTGGAGAGGGAGGCCGTGGCGTCATGATGCGCTGGCCGGCCCGCTGGCGCGTGGCGGGCACCCTGGTGGTGCTGGCYGTCGCGGCGCTGGCGGCCGGCTGCGACACRCTCGGCTATTACTATCAGTCGGTCGGCGGCCATCTGGGCGTGATGGCCAAGGCGGAGTCGCTCGACGACGCCATCGACGCCGCCCGCAACGCCAACGACACCCGCCTGGCCCAGCGCCTCACGCTGGCGCGGCAGATGCGCGACTACGCCTCGCGCGAGCTGAAGCTGCCGGACAACGGCAGTTATCGCCGCTACGCCAACCTGCATCGGCCCTACGTGGTGTGGAGTGTGTTCGCCACGCCGGAATTGTCGATGGAGCTGCGCAAGTGGTGCTTCCCCATCGTCGGCTGCATCACGTATCGCGGTTATTACGATCCCCAGGACGCCGAGCAGTACGCCAAGGATCTGCGCCGGGAAGGCTTCGAGGCCTACGTGGCCGGGATCCCGGCCTATTCGACGCTCGGATATTTCGACGATCCGCTACTCAACACCTTCGTCTACCAGCCCGAGGGCGAACTGGCCCGGCTGATCTTCCACGAACTGGCCCACCAGGTGGTCTACGTGCGCAACGACACCGCGTTCAACGAGTCGTTCGCCACCGCCGTGGAGACGGCCGGGGTGGAGCAATGGCTGGCGCACGCTGCCTCAGCGGACGCCCGCGCCAGCTACCAGATCTACGACAGCCGCCGGCGCGACTTCCGCGCCATGCTGCTGCGCACGCGCGACAAGCTCGTGGCGCTGTACCGCGCCCCGCTGGACGATGAGGCCAAGCGCCAGGGCAAGGCGCGGATCTTCACGGAACTGCGCGAAGACTATGCACACAAGCGCGCCGAATGGGGCAACTACAGTGGCTACGACCGCTGGTTCGACCAGCCCCTGACCAATGCCCACCTGGCCGCCGTGGCCACCTACCAGCAATGGGTGCCCGCGTTCACCGCGCTGCTGGCCAAGTCGGGCGGCGACTGGACCCGCTTCTACGCCGAGGCGCGCCGCCTGGGCGACCTTCCGCCGGCCGAGCGCGACGCCGCGCTGCGCCGGCTGGCGCCGCCGGCCACGGAGGTCACGCCACCGTCGCCGCCGCAGCCTCCGCCACCCAAGCCCCTGTCGGCACAATCCCCAGACAAAGGCGATACCGGCCGGTAGAACCCGACGCCTTCCCGCCCAATCCGTCAAGCCGCGTGTTTCCCGATGGTGGAGCGCGCGCCGCATGAGAAAATTGCCCTATGCCACCCCCCTCCAGGAAAACCGGCGCCGTGCCGCGCGCCGATGAAGCCGCCACGCTGGCCGACGACGGTCCGGCGCGCTCGCACGTTGCCGAGCGCCAGGAAGCACGCCGCCGCCAGATCCTGGATGCCGCCGCCCAGCTCTTCTATACGAAGGGCTACCCCGGCATGACCATGAACGACCTGTGCCGGGCGCTCGGCGTCACCAAGCCGGCGGTCTATTACTACTTCGCCGACAAGTACGAGATCTTCGACATCCTGTGCCGCGAGTCGGCCCAGACCTGCCTGCCGGTGATCCGCGAGACGGCCGACCCGGCGCTGCCCGTGCGCGAGCGCCTGCACGCCTGCCTGCTGGAGATGGCGCGGCGCTGCGTGCGCTGCCACGTGGCGGCGGCGCTGAGCTTCCGCGACAACCAGTACCTGAAGCCGGACACCGTGGCGTGGCTCAACACCATGGCGCGCGACTTCTATCGCGACCTCTACGTGCTGCTCGAGGAAGGGCGCGCCACCGGCGTGTTTGCCTTCGGGGATGCCCGCGTGACCGCGCATTCCATGGGCGGCGTGATCGGCTTCATGTACACCTGGCACGAGCCCGGGCGCATGGACGAGGAAACCCTCGCCCAGGAACTGGCGTCCAACATGATGAAGCTGGTGCTGCCGAGCTGAGGCCAGGCGGGGAGCTAGGGGTATTCCCTCGCCGCCACCCCTGAGTGGCGCATAATTCACGATTTCACGATTCCGGTGGGTGGAGGACTTCGTCTAACGTGTTGTCTGGCGAGGCGTGCACGTTTAGCATTCCCAAAAAATCGAACGACCATTCAGAAATTCAGGAGACGGTATGGAAAAGCTGTGGCTGAAACATTATCCGGCGGGCGTACCGGCAGAGATCGACGCCAGTCAGTTCCGTTCGCTGGCCCAGTTGCTCGAGGAATCGTTCCGTACCTACGCCGACCGTCGCGCCTTCATCTGCATGGACCGCGCCATTACCTATGGCGAGCTGGACCAGCTGTCCGCGCACTTCGCGGCGTGGCTCCAGTCACGCGGCCTGCGCCCCGGCGCACGCGTGGCCATCATGATGCCGAACGTGCTTCAGTACCCGGTGGTGCTGGCCGCCGTGCTGCGCGCCGGCTACGTGGTGGTCAACGTCAACCCGCTCTACACGCCGCGTGAACTGGAACACCAGTTGAAGGACAGCGGCGCCGAGGCCATCGTCATCCTCGAAAACTTTGCCGCCACGCTCCAGGCCGTGCTGCCGGCCACGCCGGTCAAGCACGTGGTGGTGGCCAGCATGGGCGATATGCTCGGCACCGTGAAGGGCGCCGTGGTCAATTTCGTCGTGCGCAACGTCAAGAAGATGGTGCCGGCCTGGGAGCTGCCGCACTGCGTGCGCTTCAACGACGTGCTGGCCGAGGGCGCCAAAATGACGCTCAAGCCGGTGGACACTGGCCCGGACGACATCGCCTTCCTGCAATACACGGGCGGCACCACGGGGATCTCGAAGGGCGCCACGCTGCTGCACCGGAACATTGTGTCGAACGTGTTGCAATCTGAAGCCTGGATGCAGCCCGCGCTGGCCAAGGGCGCGCCCATCGACCAGGTCATCACGATCACCGCGCTGCCGCTGTATCACATCTTCGCGCTGACGGTCTGCTGCCTGCTGGGCATGCGCAGCGGCGGCCTGAGCATCCTGATTCCGAATCCGCGTGACATCCCCGGCTTCGTCAAGGAACTCCAGAAGTACAAGTTCAACATGTTCCCGGCGGTGAACACGCTCTACAACGCGCTGCTGAACAATCCGGACATCGGCAAGGTCGATTTCTCGGGCCTGCGCGTGGCCAACGGCGGTGGCATGGCKGTGCAGGAGGCGGTGGCCAAGAACTGGCTGGCCAAGACCGGCTGCCCGGTCATCGAGGGCTACGGGCTGTCGGAGACCTCGCCGTCGGCCACCTGCAACCCCACGGACACGGAYACCTTCTCGGGCACCATCGGCCTGCCGCTGCCTTCCACCGAGGTCTCGATCCGCGACGACGACGGCAACGAACTGCCGCTCGGCCAGCCGGGCGAGATCTGCCTGCGCGGCCCGCAGGTGATGGCCGGCTACTGGAATCGCCCGGACGAGACGGCCAAGGTCATGACGCCGGACGGCTTCTTCAAGACCGGCGACATCGGCATCATGGACGAGCGCGGCTACACCAAGATCGTCGATCGCAAGAAGGACATGATCCTGGTGTCGGGCTTCAACGTGTATCCGAACGAGGTGGAAGGCGTGGTCGCGGAGTGCCCGGGCGTGYTGGAAGTGGCMGCYGTCGGCGTGCCGGACCAGCATTCGGGCGAGGTGGTGAAGCTGTTCGTGGTGAAGAAGGACCCGGCGCTGTCCGAGGCCGATGTCATCGCGTTCTGCAAGGAGCGGCTGACCGGCTACAAGCGGCCAAAGTATGTCGAGTTCCGCACCGAGCTGCCCAAGACCAACGTCGGCAAGATCCTGCGCCGCGAACTGCGCGACAGCCGCAAGGCGGCCTAAGCCGCGTCGCAATCCGCTGCGATCAGCCGGGCGCCCTCAGCACTCGTTCGAGGGCGCGATCAGCGGCTGGGGCGCGCCGTCCGGATAGATCACCCGCGCGCAGGCGCCCGGGTCCAGCCCGGCCAGCGCCGGCGCGTTGACGTTCACCACGGTCCCGTCCGCGGCCTGCACCTTGTACAGGAACAGGTCGATCTGCTGCGGCGGCCGGCGGTTGAACAGCTGCGTCAGGTCGATCGAAAATCCCACCCCCACGGCGCTGCCGCCGCGCCCGCCGCCTCCACCCACGCCAGCCGCCCCCACGCCCACGCCATAGCCCGGGTAGCTGCCCCCATCGGGCACCTCCACRCGGGTCAGGTACGTTCGCTCGATCACGCGGCCCAGCTTGACCGTGGCATTCATCGGCGCCACCTGCGGGGCGGCTGGCGGCGTCKGGGCACAGCCAGACAGGCCAGCCATCACAGCGGCCGTGGCGAGGGTCAGGATCGGGCGGAACAGGGTTTTCATGGCATCTCAGCCGGCAAGGCTGGTCTTKAGCCGGCCCAGCAGGCGGAACAGCGCGCGGCGGTCCGTCTCGGCCAGTCCGGAAAACAGGTGTTCCACCCAGCTCTCGTGCGCGCGGGCCATGCGCGAGAATGCCTCGCGGCCGGCGGGGGTCAGGCGGATCAGGTAGGCGCGGCGGTCCGTGGGCAACGCCTCGCGCGTGACCAGGCCCTCTTGCTGGAGCTGGTCGGTGATGCCGGTAACGTTGCCGCCGGTCACCATCATCCGGCGGGACAACTCGCCCATCTTGAGGCCCTCGGGGTGGCGGTCGAGCTGGGACATCAGGTCGAAGCGCGGCAGCGTCACCGCGAACTCCTGGCGCAACCGCGAGCGGATGTCGCCCTCCACGAGGTTGGTGCAGGTCAGCAGGCGCAGCCAGAGGCGCAAGGCCTCGTGGCTGGTCTCGCCGACGCGGGTCTCGAGATCTACCGGCGCAAGGTCGGCACTCGGGGGCGCCGCGTTGGCTGTGGGCGAAGTGGGCATTGCGATACCAGGGCAGGCAAAACGTTTGATACCTCAAGTATATGCGCTGGTCCGGTGCAATGCCCCGGAGATCCGCGTTCTGGATCGACGTCCTTAATCGACCTTGGCGCCCGAGTCCTTCACCACCTTCGCCCATTTGGCCGTCTCGGCCCGGATGAACGCCGCGAACTGCTCCGGCGTGTTGCCGACCGGATCGGCGCCCTGGGCCAGCATGCGCTCCCGCACGGCCGGCGTGGCCAGGCTCTTGGCCACTTCCTGCTGAATGCGATGGACGRTGTCGGTCGGCGTGCCCGCCGGCGCCAGCAGGCCAAACCACGAGCTGGCCTCGAAGTTCGGCAGCTTGGCGGCGGCCGCCACGGTCGGCAGGTCGGGCAGGGCCGGCGAGGGCTTGGCGCTGGTCACCGCCAGTGCCTTCAGCTTGCCGCTCTTGATCAGTTGCATCGACGAAGGCAGGTTATCGAACATCAGCTGCATGGTGCCGCCGGACAGGTCGGTCAGCGCCGGGCCGCTGCCCCGGTACGGGAAGTGGACCATGAACGTCTTGGTCTGGGTCTTGAACAGCTCGCCGGCCAGGTGGATGGACGTGCCGTTGCCGCTCGACGCCATGTTCAGCTTGCCCGGATTGGCGCGCGCATAGCCGATCAGGTCATTGACGCTGTTGATCTTGTTCTGCTGCGCGAAGGCCGGGTTCACCACCAGCACGTTCGGCACCGACGCCACCTCGGTGATCGGCACGAAATCCTTGATCGGATCGAACGGCAGCTTGGCGTAGAGCGACTGGTTGATGCCGTGCGTGCCGACGGTGCCCATCAGCAGGGTGTAGCCGTCCGGGGCGGACTTGGCGACGATGTCCGTGCCGATATTGCCGCCCGCGCCCGGTTTGTTGTCCACCACCACGTTCCAGCCGGGCAGCTTCGACAGCTCGGCGGCCACGGCGCGCGCGAGGATGTCGGTGGTGCCGCCGGCCGGGAAGGGCACCACGAGCCGGATCGGCTTGTTCGGGTACGGATCGGCGGCAAAGGCGGTGGACGCGGGCAGGGCGAGGGAAGCCAGGGCGGTGGACAGCAGCAGCGCAAGGGCGCGCCGGCGGGGGTGGTGCATGAGGGTCTCCTGTTGGCGGCCGGCTGTCTGGTCTTCCGGTCTCGGGGCCATTCTAGTCTCGCCAGCGCCACTTCGCGGATGAGGTGAAGCCCTTACCGACTGTGCCCGGGCGTGTCACGGAAACGAAAAAAGGCGCCCGMAGGCGCCTTTCTCCCAACCGGATGGCTTCAGGTCAGAACTTGTGGCGGATACCGAGTGCCACGCCGATCTGGCTGTTCTTGCCCTGTTGCATGAAGTAGCCGTTGGCGAAGCTCACGGCCGAGGTGTCGAAGTTCAGGCCCGAGTTCTTGGCGTAGCCGGCCGTCAGGTAGACGTCGGTGCGCTTCGAGAAGTTGTAGTCGGCGAYGAAGCTGACCTGCCACGGGTTGGCCGGGTTGTCCTGGACGAATGCCGACGAGGCGCGCAGCGTCTTCAGATCGTCGTAGAAGTACGCAAGCGTCAGACCCAGCGGGGCAGTGACCTGGTAGTTCAGGCCAGCCCAGAAGTAGTCGTCGCGCTGGAGCGTGTTGCCGGCGTTGTCCTCGATCATGCCGTAGCGGTAGCCCACCATCGCCTTGAACGGGCCGAATGTGTAGCTGCCGGCCGTGCCGATCTTGCGCGACTTGCCCGCCGWGCCGATCGTGGTGGCCGGACGCCATTCGTCATAGGCCACCGTCAGGCCGAACGGGCCCGAGAGGTACAGCAGGCCGGCGCCGCCGCCCGCGTTGTTGTTGAAGTTGCCGGGGGCTTCGCCAGCCCCTGCGTTGGCCAGCGGCACGGGGCCGATGGCGGCCACGCCGGTGCCGAAGCTCCAGTGCGCTTCAGCSGTGACCGGGCCGAGCACGGCGGTGTACTTGACCGTGTTGTCCGAACGGAAGTTGGTACCCAGCTGGGCCACCACCGGTTCGTAGATCGTGGCATAGCCGGTCGGCGAGAAGTTCGCGAACATGTCGAACATCGTCGTGTACTGGCGGCCGAAGGTCAGGCGGCCGAGCTTGTCGCTCTGCATACCCACGTAGGCTTGACGACCGAACAGGCGGCCGCCTTGCTGCGAGCGGCCATCGTCGAGGCCAAAACCGGATTCCAGCACGAACAGCGCCTTCAGGCCGCCACCGAGGTCTTCGGTGCCACGCAGGCCCCAACGCGAGCCGGACAGGCCGCCGCCGGTCTGCAGGCCGACGCGGCTGCCGCCACCGGGCAGTGACGGCGGGCGGCCATTCGGGCCCCACGTCGCCGGATTGGTATTGAAGCCCGGTGCCAGGTGGTTGTTATATTCGATCGGCACGTCCACGACGCCGTACAGCGTCACGCTCGTCTGGGCGTTTGCCGCGCTGGCAAACGCGCCCATCGCGGCAAGCGCGATTAGCGACTTTTTCATGCTGGGTTATCTCCACTTAAGAATTATTAGATGAAGCGCCGAAGAACCTCCTGAGCCCTCTCTCCACTCTTCTGCGCTTAACTTCCATGGAAGCTGTCGGTCACTCTAGCAAAAGCGCGCATTTTGTTGACCCTGAGGTAAACGTCTTGTCTTGTTTTCACAACTCAGGGTTTCTGGGTACGGAAAACCAGTCCAGGCGCAGCGTTCCGGGCTGCTCGCGGCTTGCCGCCGGGGGCGTGCGGATGGGCGCCGGGTACAATGCGGGGAAATCCCGAGGCGCTGCCGGCCCCGGCCTCCCCCGTTGGTGGGGGATCGGATCGGCCGCGTGAAATGCCGCTCAAACGGGTGCTTGAAGCTTGACGCATCACTGATTGACCGAAATCGACAAGACATCGCAGACATGGATACGCTGATCCGAGAATTCGACGTGGCGCTGCGCGCCATCGCGGGCGCGACCCGGGCCGGCCGGCCGAACCCGGCTGACCGCCTGGCGCCGGAGACGGATGAACTGAGCGCGGATGCACGCCGCCATGTGGCSGGGCTGATGCGCATCAACCATGTCGGCGAGGTCTGCGCCCAGGCGCTGTACCAGGCGCAGAAGATCACGGCGCGCACCGCGCCGGTGCGGGCGCAGATGGATGCCGCCGCGCGCGAGGAGGAAGACCACCTCGCCTGGTGTGCCGAGCGACTGCGCGAACTCGGCTCGCGGCCGAGCCTGCTGAACCCGGTCTGGTACGCGGGCGCGTTCGCCATCGGCTTCCTGGCCGGCCGCGCCGGTGACCGCGTGAGCCTGGGCTTCGTCGCCGAGACCGAGCGCCAGGTCGAGCATCACCTGACCGGCCACCTCGACCAGCTGCCGCCCGCCGATGGCCGCAGCCGCGCCATCCTCGAACAGATGCGCGACGACGAGATCCGCCACGGCGATGCCGCGCGCGACGCCGGCGGCCTGCCGCTGCCCGCCCCGGTACGCGCGCTGATGCGTGCCGCCTCGCGCGTGATGACCACCACCGCCTACCGCATCTGATTCCCACCGGCGG
Source organism: Cupriavidus sp. KB_39 (assembly GCF_052114485.1). Lineage (NCBI taxonomy): Bacteria > Pseudomonadati > Pseudomonadota > Betaproteobacteria > Burkholderiales > Burkholderiaceae > Cupriavidus > Cupriavidus sp. KB_39. The sequence continues at coordinate 254,607 of NZ_JBFREV010000003.1, read as the reverse complement.
CCAGCCGGATCGGCTGCCCGCCCGACCTGTGGAAAAGTCCCGTGAGCCCTTGTGCAATCGGGGCTCGCGGCAAAACGTTGTATCCTTCGCGACAACGCGGAACGGAATTCGCCCAGCGTTGTCGGCCGTCCCTCCCTCGGCAGTTCTCAGGTGGTTTCTCTGCTTTGCTCCCTAAGATCTTCATTTCATTAAGGATTCACTTTCGTGGTGCGTGAAGTCAACGCGCTAAGTCTTTGTTCTGATTCAAAAAACACCGTTTTTCGCCCGATGGCGAGCCTTGACCCGCTATACCGCTTCCTCTAAAGTGGGAAATAGTGTGAGGAAGTGTATTTTTGTGTGATAAAGCGGCCTGCGTCTGCGATGATTTGAACAGACCGGACAGGATGGTTCGACCTGCCGCACGGCGCGTAAGCCGTCGGCAACCGGGGGGCATAGCTTGTTTCAGGGAGCATCGGCGCTGTCGCTCGATGCCAAGGGTCGGATGTCGATTCCGGCCAGGCACCGCGAAGCGCTGCAACAGCAGGCCGAAGGCCGGGTGACGCTGACCAAGCACCCGGATGGATGCCTGTTGCTCTTTCCCCGCCCCGAGTGGGAGACCTTCCGTAGCCGTATCGCGGCGCTGCCGATGGATGCGCACTGGTGGAAGCGGATCTTCCTGGGCAACGCCGCCGACGTGGAAATGGATGGCGCGGGCCGCGTGCTGATTGCACCGGAGCTGCGCAGTGCCGCCATGCTCGACAAGGAAGTCATGCTGCTCGGTATGGGCAGCCATTTCGAAGTCTGGGACGCCGCCACCTACGCCGCGAAGGAATCGCAGGCGATGGCACAAGGCATGCCGGACGCATTGAAGAATTTCTCTTTCTGAAGAGGTCATGAGCCCTACCGGAACGCCGGGGTCCACCACCCTGCGCCATCGCACCGTGTTGCTGGACGAGGCCGTCGAGGCGCTCGTCTGGCGGCCCGACGGCGCCTACGTGGACGGCACGTTCGGCAGGGGCGGGCACAGCCGGGCGATCCTGGCCCGGCTGGGGCCAGCCGGCACCCTCGTCGCGTTCGACAAGGATCCGGCAGCAATCGCAGAAGCGGGCACCATCGGGGATGCCCGCTTCTCCATTGAGCACGCGAGCTTTGGCGACATGGCCGGGCGGCTGGCCGACCGTGGTCCGCTGGCTGGCGTGCTGCTCGACCTGGGAATCAGCTCGCCCCAGATCGACGAGGCGGCGAGGGGGTTTTCCTTTCGTTTCGAGGGCCCGCTGGACATGCGCATGGACACCACGCGCGGCATGACTGCCGCCGAGTGGCTTGCACAGGCGGACGAGCAAGACATTGCCAGGGTGATACGAGACTATGGGGAAGAACGGTTTGCTGTACAGATTGCAAAGGCGATTGTTGCTCGCCGGAGCGAACCCGGCGATGGCGGAGCACTCGCCACTACTTCAGACCTTGCCGCGCTCGTGGCGAAAGCCGTCAAAACACGCGAGAAGGGTCAGGACCCTGCGACCCGCACCTTTCAAGCTCTACGGATTCACATCAATCAAGAGCTTGCGGACCTCGAGGCCGGGCTGAAGGCGGCTTACGAGCTGTTGCAGGTGGGGGGCCGCCTCGTGGTRATCAGTTTCCATTCGCTCGAGGACCGCATCGTCAAGCGGTTCATGCAGGCGCACGCGCGTCCGCAGCAGGACGCTGATCCCGCGCTGCGCCGCGCGCCGCTGCGCGCCGCCGACCTGCCGCAGCCTACGCTCAAGCTGCTGGGCCGCTTCAAGCCCGGCGCCGATGAGGTGGCCGAGAACCCGCGCGCCCGCTCCGCCGTGATGCGCGTGGCCGAAAAGCTGCCGGAGGCCCGCCCGGCATGAATCGCCTCACCTTCTTCCTCCTGGCTGCCCTCCTGCTCTGCGCGCTGTCCCTGGTCAGCGCGCAGCACCAGGCACGCACGCTGTTCGTGGCGCTGGAGCGCGCGCAGTCCGAGGAGAAGCAGCTCGATATCGACTGGTCGCGCCTGCAGTACCAGCAGAGCGCGCTCGGCAAGAGCGCGCGCATTGCCGATGCCGCGCGCACCCAGCTCAAGATGGCGCCGGCGCTGGCCGGCCGTACCCAATACCTGCAGGGCGTGGTGCTACCCAACACGCCGCCGGATGCCGAGCAACCGGCCGAAAAACCCGCCGCCGGGGGAGCCGCCAAATGAGCATGGCCCGCCCCTCGCTAAACCGCGCCCGCACTGGCCGCCAGGCGGCTGGTGGCGCCGCACGCCCGCGTACCGGCCAGTTCTCGGCCAGCCCGGTGCTGGGCCTGCGCCTGCCGATGTGGCGCTCCAAGCTGGTGGTGTTCCTGATGTTCGCGGCGTTCGCCGCGCTGGCCGCCCGCGCGCTGTGGATCCAGGGCCCCGGCAACCAGTTCTATGAGGCCGAGGGCAAGAAGCGCTTCCAGCGCACGCTCGAGCTGCCCGCCACGCGCGGCAAGATCCTGGACCGCAACGGGCTGGTGCTGGCCACCAGCCTGCCGGTCAAGGCGATCTGGGCTGTGCCCGAGGACGTCTCCAGCGACATCGAGCCGCAGCGCATCCGCCAGCTGGCGAAGCTGCTGGAGATGTCCGAGAAGGAACTCAAGGCCAAGCTGTCCGAGGACAAGAGCTTCGTCTACCTGAAGCGGCAGGTGCTGCCCGACGCCGCCGACAAGATCGCCGCGCTCAAGATCGAGGGCGTGCACCAGACGCGCGAGTACAAGCGGTTCTACCCGGAAGGCGAGGCGATGGCGCACATCGTCGGCTTCACCAACGTCGAGGACAAGGGCCAGGAAGGCGTGGAACTGGCGCGCGAAGGCGTGCTGGCCGGCCGCTCGGGCGCGCGCCAGGTCATCAAGGACCGGCTCGGCCGGGTGGTGGAGGACGTCGGCATCCTSAAGACCCCGCGCGACGGCGAGGACATGCAGTTGTCCATCGACGCCAAGATCCAGTACCTGGCCTACAACGAGGTCAAGGCCGTGGCCGAGCGCAGCAAGGCCAAGGCGGCCAGCGCCGTGGTGCTGGACGCCCAGACCGGCGAGGTGCTGGCGCTGGCCAACTGGCCCACCTACAACCCGAACGACCGCACCCGCCTCTCCGGCGAGCAGCTGCGCAACCGGGTGCTGACCGATACCTTCGAGCCCGGCTCGATGATGAAGCCGATCTCGATCGGGCTGGCGCTGCAGCTGGGCCGCGTCACGCCGTCCACGGTGGTGACCACCACGGGCAAGTACCAGTTCGAGGGCGCCACGATYAGCGACACCCACAACTACGGCGCGCTGACGGTGTCGGGCGTGATCCAGAAGTCGAGCAACATCGGCACGACCAAGATCGCGATGCTGATGAAGCCGCAGGAAATGTGGGATATGTATACCAGCCTCGGCCTGGGGCAGGCGCCGAAGATCGGCTTCCCGGGCGCCGTGGCCGGCCGCGTGCGGCCCTGGAAGAGCTGGCGCCCGATCGAACAGGCGACGATGTCGTACGGCTACGGCCTGTCGGTGTCGCTGTTCCAGGTGGCGCACGCCTACACGATCTTCGCCCATGACGGCGAGCTGATCCCGGTATCGATCTTCAAGACCAACGGCCCGGCGACCGGCGAGCGCATCCTCAAGCCGCAGGTGGCGCGCGACGTGCGCGGCATGCTGGAAACCGTGACCGCGCCGGGCGGCACCGCGCCCGAAGCCCAGGTGATGGGCTATCGCGTGGGCGGCAAGACCGGCACGGCATACAAGCACGTGGGCCGCGGCTACGACCGCAGCAAGTACCGCGCGTCGTTCATCGGCCTGGCGCCGATGTCCAACCCGCGCGTGATCGTGGCGGTCAGCGTGGACGAGCCGACCGTCGGCAGCCACTACGGCGGCGCGGTGGCCGGTCCGGTCTTCGCGGCGATCACCGGCGGGGCATTGCGGGCGCTGAACGTGCAGCCCGATTCGCCGATCCGCCAGCTAATGGTGACGGACAAGGTGCAGGAGAGCGAGCCATGGGCCACGACGCCATGACGGCCAAGCCGCTGCTCCCCCTCGAAGTCTCCGCCCAGGCCAGCAACGCGCTGGCCTGGCTGCGTACGCACGCACCCGCCACGGCCCGCCTCACCGGCGATACGCGCCGCCTGCAGCCCGGCGATGTGTTCTTCGCCTACGTGCTCGGTAACGAACGGCTGGCCACGGATGGCCGGCCCCATATCGACAAGGCTATCGCCGCCGGCGCGTCGGCCATCGTCTATGAAGCCGATGGCTACGCCTGGACGCATGGCGATGCCGTGCCGCATCTGGCCGTCTCCCAATTGCACGAACTGGCCGGCCCGATTGCCGCCGGCTGGCATGGCGTGGCCGCGCGCGGCCTGACCGTGACCGGCATCACCGGGACCAACGGCAAAACCTCGTGTGCGCAATGGCTGGCCCGCCTGCTGCAGGCCACTGGCACGCGTTGCGCGACCATCGGCACGCTCGGCACTGGCTTCCCCGATGCCCTGCAGGCCACCGGCTTCACCACGCCGGACGCCGTCCAGCTTCAGGCCAGCCTGGCCGACCTCCACGACGCCGGCGCGCGCGCCATCGCCATGGAGGTGTCGTCGCACGGCCTGGAACAGGGCCGCGTGGCCGGCACCGGGTTTGCCGTGGCCGTGCTGACCAACCTGACGCAGGACCACCTGGACTACCACGGCACCATGGCCGAGTACGAGGCCGCCAAGGCGAGCCTGTTCCAGTGGGAGGGCCTGCGCGCCGCCGTGATCAACCGCGATGACGCGATGGGCCGCCGCCTGCTGGCCAGCAACGCCGCYGCCGTGGCCGCGCCGCAGGTGATCGAATATGGGATCGACGGCGCCGCCGGCGCCTCGGCCGCCCGTGGCCAGTGGCTGCGCGCCACCGGCGTGCGCGCCACGGCCAGCGGCACCGCCTTCCACGTCGACGGCAGCTTCGGCAGCGCCGACGTGACCACGCCGATGATCGGCAATTTCAATGTCAGCAACCTGCTGGCCGTGCTCGGTGCCGCGCTGGCGCAGGGCGTGGCGTGGGATGCCGCGCTCGCCGCGCTGCGCAGCCTGACGCCGGTGGATGGCCGCATGGAGCTGTTCGGCGGGCAGGACGCCCCGCTGGCCGTGGTCGACTACGCCCACACGCCGGACGCGCTCGCGCAGACACTGGCCGCGCTGCGCCCGGTGGCGCAGGCCCGTCAGGGCCGGCTCTGGTGCGTATTCGGCTGCGGTGGCGACCGCGATGCCACCAAGCGCCCGCTGATGGGCGGCGTGGCCGAGCGTCTTGCCGACGACATCATCCTGACCAGCGACAACCCGCGCAGCGAAGATCCGCGCGACATCCTCGAAGCCATCGCCGACGGCATGCAGGACCGTGCCCGCGCCCGGCTGGTCGAGGATCGCGCCGCCGCCATCCTCTATGCCATCAAGCACGCGGCAACGGCCGATGTGGTGCTGGTGGCCGGCAAGGGCCACGAGGCCACGCAGGAGATCCAGGGCAAGAAGCGCCCGTTCTCCGATCGCGAGCACGTACGCCTGACGCTGGGCACGCGGGGGGTGTCGGCATGAACCAGACCACGATGACCAATTTGCAGCAAGCCGCCGGCTGGATGGCCGGCGCCCGCGTGGTGGGTGATGCCTCGCGCACGTTCACGCGCGTGCATACCGACAGCCGTACCGTGGCGCCCGGCGACCTGTTCGTCGCGCTCCAGGGCGAGCGCTTCGACGCCCATGATTTCCTGGCCGATGTGGTCGCGCGTGGCGCGGCTGCCGTGCTGGTGAGCCGCGAGACCGGCCTCGATGTGCCGGCCATCGTGGTCCCGGACACGCGCATCGGCCTGGGTGAACTCGGCGCCGGCTGGCGCCGCCAGTTCACGCTGCCCACGGTGGCCGTGACCGGCAGCAACGGCAAGACCACGGTCAAGGAAATGATCGCGGCGATCTTCGCCGCCGCCGTGGGCGAGCCGGACCGGCTGGCCACGGGGGGCAATCTGAACAACGACATCGGCCTGCCGCTGACGGTGTTGCGCCTGCGCGCKYACCACAAGCTGGCGGTGCTGGAACTCGGCATGAACCATCCGGGCGAGACGGTCTATCTGGCCGGTATCGCCCAGCCGACCGTGGCCGTCATCACCAACGCCCAGCGCGAGCACCAGGAGTTCATGGTCAGCGTGGAGGCGGTGGCGCACGAGCACGCCAGCGCGCTGGCCGCGCTGCCGGCCGATGGCGTGGCCGTGTTCCCGGTGGATGCCGAGAGCGGCGGGGCGCATGCGCAGATCTGGCGCCAGGCGGCTGCCGGACGGCGCGTGATGGCGTTCGGGACCGATGCGTCGGCCGACGTGCGCGCCACGGTGTCGCTCGATGACGGCGTGCAGGTGCTCCATGTGACCGCGCCCGGCCAGACGTTCGACCTGCGCCTGCAACTGCTGGGCGCCCATAACGTGCGCAACGCGCTGGCCGCCACGGCCTGCGCGCTGGCGGCGGGCGTGGACGTGGCCGCCATCCAGGCTGGCATCGCCGGTTTCACGGCCGTGAAGGGCCGCCTGCAGGTCAAGCACACGGCGGCCGGCACGGTCCTGATCGACGACACCTACAACGCCAATCCGGACTCCATGCGCGCCGCCATCGACGTGCTGGCCGGGTTTGCCGCGCCGCGCCTGCTGGTGCTGGGCGACATGGGCGAAGTCGGCAACCAGGGCCCGGCGTTCCATACCGAARTTGGCGACTACGCGCGCACGCGCGGCATCGAGGCGCTCTGGGCCACGGGCCAGCTGGCGACGCACGCGGTGCAGGCCTACGGGCCGGCGGGCCGCCATTTCGACAAGGCGGAAGACCTGGCGCAGGCGCTGGGCGAAGACAAGGAGGGCACGGTAGCCGGGACATCGGCCGTGCTGGTGAAGGGATCGCGCTTCATGCGCATGGAACGGATGGTCGATGCGCTGGTCGCAACACCTTCCGCTCACTAACTGAAGACACACGATGTTATTGGCTCTGGCCCAGTGGCTGCAAAACGATTACAGCTTCCTGCGGGTCGTCAACTACCTGACTTTCCGCGCGGTGGCGGCCAACCTCACCGCGCTGGTGATCGGCCTCGGCTTCGGGCCGTGGGTAATCCGTCGCCTGACCGAACTGAAGATCGGCCAGGCCGTGCGCACGATCGGCCCGCAGACCCACCTCGTGAAGTCGGGCACGCCGACCATGGGCGGGGTGCTGGTGCTGCTCTCGATCGGCATTTCCACGCTGCTCTGGTGCGACTGGGGCAACCGCTTCATCTGGGTGGTGCTGCTGGTAACGGTGGGCTACGGCGCCATCGGCTGGGTCGATGACTACCGCAAGGTGGTGTATCGCGACCCGCGCGGCATGTCCAGCCGCGAGAAGTTCTTCTGGCAGACGCTGATCGGGCTGGTGGCGGCGGTCTACCTGGCGTTCTCGGTTTCCGAGGCCAGCAATGTGCGCGTGTGGAGCCTGTTCCTGAGCTGGATCGAGGGTGGCATGTGGGCCGATGTGCCGTACAAGACCAACCTGATCGTGCCCTTCTTCAAGGAAGTGAGCTACCCGCTGGGCGTGATGGGCTTCATCGTGCTGACCTACCTCGTGATCGTCGGCTCGAGCAACGCCGTGAACCTGACCGATGGCCTCGACGGCCTGGTGATCATGCCGGTGGTGCTGGTGGGCGGTGGCCTGGGCGTGTTTGCCTACGTGATGGGTAACACGGTCTACAGCAAGTACCTGCTGTTCCCGCACATCCCGGGCGCCGGCGAGCTGCTGATCTTCTGCTCGGCGATGGCCGGGGCGGGGCTGGCGTTCCTCTGGTTCAACGCGCATCCGGCCAAGGTGTTCATGGGCGACGTGGGCGCGCTGGCGCTGGGCGGCGCGCTCGGCACCATCGCCGTGATCGTGCGGCAGGAAATCGTGCTGTTCGTGATGGGCGGCATCTTCGTGGTGGAAACGGTGTCGGTGATGCTCCAGGTGACCTGGTTCAAGTTCACCAAGCGCCGMTACGGCGAGGGCCGGCGGCTGTTCCGCATGGCGCCGCTGCACCACCATTTCGAGCTGAGCGGCTGGAAGGAAACGCAGGTCACCGTGCGGTTCTGGATTATCACGATGCTGCTGGTGCTGATCGGGCTGTCGACGCTGAAGCTGCGTTGACCGGATCCACTCTCTAATTAGTAAGGCGGGAAATCGAAGTGTTTGGCGTGTTGCAGAAACCTCATGTGCTGGTACTGGGCCTCGGCGAGTCGGGGCTGGCCATGTCACGCTGGTGCGGYCTGAACGGCTGCCGCGTGCGYGTGGCCGACACACGCGAGGCGCCCGCCAACCTGGCCTTCCTGCAGGCCGAGCTGACCACGGCCGAATTTGTTGCCGGTCCGTTTGCCGCGAACGTGGATGGCCTGCTGGACGACATCGGCCTCGTGGCGATCAGCCCGGGCCTGTCGCCGCTGGAAGCGGGCACGAAGGCCGTGCTCGACGCCGCCGCCGCGCGYGGCATCCCAGTCTGGGGCGAGATCGAATTGTTCGCCCAGGCGCTCGGCTATCTGGAAGGCGTGTCCGGCTACGCGCCGCGCGTGCTGGCCATCACCGGCACGAACGGCAAGACCACCACCACGGCGCTGACCGGAAGGTTGGTCGAGCGCGCCGGCAAGACCGTGGCCGTGGCGGGCAATATCAGCCCGTCCGCGCTGGACAAGCTGTCGGCCTGCATCGCCAGCGCCATGCTGCCGGACGTCTGGGTGCTCGAACTGTCGAGCTTCCAGCTGGAAACCACCCACACGCTGGCGCCGCACGCGGCCACCGTGCTCAACATCTCGCAAGACCACCTCGACTGGCACGGCAGCATGGAAGCTTATGCCGCATCCAAGGCGCGCATCTTCGGGCCGGCCGACAAGGCGTGCGTGCAGGTGTTGAACCGCAATGACCCCATGACGATGGCCATGGCGCGCGCCGGTACGGCGCTCGTCACTTCGGGTGCGCCGCTGGTCACCTTCGGCACCGATCTGCCCGAGACGGCTGGCAGCTACGGCGTGCTGCGCGAGGGCGGCATGCCCTGGCTGGTGCTGGCCGAGCCGGACACCGAGGCCGACGCCGAGCCGAAGCCGCGCCGCCGCAAGGGGGCGCAGGTCGTCGAGGAAGCCGTGCCGGTGCGCCACAAGCGCCTGATGCCGGCCGACGCGCTGCACATCCGCGGCATGCACAACGCCACCAACGCCATGGCCGCGCTGGCGCTGTGCCGTGCCATCGACCTGCCGATGAACGCGCTGCTGCACGGCCTGCGCGAGTATCGCGGCGAGCCGCACCGCGTGGAATGGGTGGCGACGATCGACGAGGTCGAGTATTTCGACGACAGCAAGGGCACCAACGTGGGCGCCACGGTGGCCGCGCTGTCCGGGCTGGACAAGCGCGTGGTCCTGATCGCCGGCGGCGAAGGCAAGGGCCAGGATTTCTCGCCGCTGGCGCAGCCGGTGGCGCAGTACGCGCGCGCCGTGGTGCTGATCGGCAAGGACGCCGGCGAGCTGCGCGCCGCGCTGGCTGACACCGGCACGCAGCTGGTGGACGCCGCCACGCTCGAGGAAGCGGTCGAGAAATCGTCCCATCTGGCCGAGAACGGCGACGTGGTGCTGCTCTCGCCSGCGTGCGCSAGYCTCGACATGTTCCGCAACTACGTGCATCGCGCCGAGGTGTTCCGTGGCGCGGTGGAAGAACTGGCCCTGTCCCGGGGGATCCTGCCATGAGCGACTCGCAGGTCAAGCGCAGCGGTTTCATCGGCGCCACCATCGGCAATGCCTGGGGTGGGCTGCGCGACGCCGTGTCCGGCGTCAAGCCCACGCGCTCCCGCATGATGGAGTACGACCAGCCGCTGCTCTGGGTGGCCATCGTGCTGCTGACGCTCGGGCTGGTGATGGTCTACTCGGCGTCCATCGCGCTGCCTGACTCGCCGCGCTACGCCAACTACCGCGAGAGCCACTTCCTGGTGCGCCACGCGTTCGCGCTGTTCATCGGGCTGTCGGCGGGGCTGGTGGCGTTCCAGATACCGGTCAAGGTCTGGGATAAATACGCGCCCAAGCTGTTCATCATCGCGCTGGTGCTGCTGGTGCTCGTGCTGGTGCCGTTCGTCGGCAAGGGCGTGAACGGCGCGCGGCGCTGGATTCCGCTCGGCGTGATGAATTTCCAGCCGTCGGAGCTGATGAAGCTGGCCGTGGTGCTGTACGCSGCCAACTACACGGTGCGCAAGCAGGAATGGATGCAGACCGTGTCCAAGGGCTTCCTGCCGATGGGCGTGGCCGTGGTGCTGGTGGGCATGCTGCTGCTGCTCGAGCCGGACATGGGCGCGTTCCTGGTGATCGCGGCCGTGGCGATGGGCATCCTGTTCCTCGGCGGCATCAACGGCAAGCTGTTCGCCGGGCTGGTCGGGGTGGCGATCGGCGCGTTCGCGCTGCTGATCACGGCCTCGCCATGGCGCCGCGAGCGGATTTTTGCCTATCTGAGCCCGTGGGAAGAGAGCAACGCGCTGGGCAAGGCGTACCAGCTCACGCACTCGCTGATCGCGTTCGGCCGGGGCGAGTGGACCGGGGTGGGCCTGGGCGGCAGCATCGAGAAGCTGCACTACCTGCCCGAAGCGCATACCGACTTCATCCTGGCCGTGATCGGCGAGGAATTCGGCTTTATCGGCGTGCTGGTGATGATCGTGCTGTTCTACTGGCTCGTGCGCCGCGCCTTCGACATCGGCCGCACGGCGCTCCAGCTCGACCGGACCTTCGCCGGGCTGGTCGCCAAGGGCATCGGCGTGTGGCTCGGCTGGCAGACCTTCATCAACATGGGCGTGAACCTGGGCCTGCTGCCGACCAAGGGGCTGACGCTGCCGCTGGTCAGCTATGGCGGCTCGGGCATCCTGATGAACTGCATCGGGCTGGCGATCGTGTTGCGGATCGACTACGAAAATCGGGTCTTGATGCGCGGAGGGAAGGTATGAGCGATCCGCGCACGCTGCTCGTGATGGCTGGCGGCACCGGGGGCCACGTGTTCCCGGGGCTGGCGGTCGCGCACGCGCTGCGCGACGCCGGCTGGCGCGTGGTCTGGCTCGGCAACCGTACCGGCATGGAAGCCACGCTGGTGCCGAAGCACGATATCCCGATGGAATTCATCCAGTTCGGCGGGCTGCGCGGCAAGGGGCTGATCACCAAGCTGCTGCTGCCGCTGAACCTGCTGCGCGCGTTCTGGCAGAGCATCGGCGCGTTGCGCCGGGTGCGCCCGGACGTGGTGCTGGGCATGGGTGGCTACATCACCTTCCCGGCCGGGATGATGGCATCGCTGCTGGGCCGCCCGCTGGTGCTGCACGAGCAGAACTCGATTGCCGGCCTGACCAACAAGGTGCTGGCCAAGGTGGCCGACCGGGTGCTCTGCGCGTTCCCGGACGCGCTGCCGAACAGCGAGTGGACCGGCAACCCGGTGCGCGAGGAACTGGCGAGCCTGCCGGCGCCCGAGGCGCGCTACGACCATCGCACCGGCCCGCTGCGGGTGCTGGTGGTGGGCGGCAGCCTGGGCGCGGCGGCGCTGAACGACGTGGTGCCGAAGGCCATCGCGCTGCTGCCCGAGGGCCAGCGCCCGGTGGTGCGGCATCAGGCCGGCGCCAAGCAGATCGACAYATTGCGCGCCAACTACGCCGCAGCCGGCGTGGCGGGCGACACCGTGCCGTTCATCGACGACATGGCGGCGGCCTATGCCGACGCCGATCTGGTCATCTGCCGCGCGGGCGCGATGACGGTTTCCGAAGTGGCCGCCGCCGGTGTGGCGGCCCTGTTCGTGCCGTTTCCGCACGCGGTGGACGACCACCAGACCACCAACGCGAAGTTCCTGTCGAAGCAGGGCGCCGCGTTGCTGGTGCAACAGAACGCATTGACCGCGGAGGGGCTGGCGCAGACGCTGGCCAGCCTGTCGCGGCCACAACTGAAAGACATGGCGCGCCTGGCGCGCGGCCTGGCCAAACCTGAGGCAACCCGGCGCGTCGCCGAGATTTGCCAAGAGATGGCGGGCCACTGACCTATACGAATCAATGAAGCACATCGTTAAAAACATCCACTTCGTAGGCATCGGGGGCGCCGGCATGAGCGGCATCGCCGAGGTCCTGCTGAACCTGGGCTACAAGGTCTCGGGCTCGGACGTGGGCAGCAACGCCGCCACGCGGCGGCTGGCCACGCTGGGCGCGCGCGTCTTCCATGGCCACGACGCCGGCCATGTGGAAGGCGCCAATGCCGTCGTGGTCTCSACGGCGGTCACCAATGACAACCCCGAGGTGCTGGCCGCCCGGGCGCGCCGCATCCCCGTGGTGCCGCGCGCGATCATGTTGGCCGAACTGATGCGCCTGAAGCAGGGCATCGCCATTGCCGGCACGCACGGCAAGACCACCACCACGAGCCTCGTGGCGTCGGTGCTGGCCGAGGGCGGGCTCGACCCGACCTTCGTGATCGGCGGCCGGCTGAACTCGGCSGGGGCCAACGCGCGGCTGGGCACGGGCGATTTCATCGTGGCCGAGGCGGACGAGTCGGACGCCTCGTTCCTGAACCTGTTCCCGGTGATGGAAGTCATCACCAACATCGACGCGGACCACATGGACACCTACGGGCACGATTTCGCCCGGCTCAAGCAGGCGTTCGTGGAGTTCACCCAGCGGCTGCCGTTCTACGGCATCGCGGTGCTGTGCGTCGATGACCCGAATGTGCGCGAGATCCTGCCGTTCGTCTCGAAGCCGGTGGTGCGCTACGGCTTTGCCGAAGACGCCCAGATCCGCGCGGTCAACGCCCGCCCGGTGGACGGCCAGATGCATTTCACGGTCCATCGGCAGCTCAACGGCCATGCCGAGCCGCCGCTCGACGTGGTGCTGAACCTSCCCGGCCTGCACAACGTGCAGAACGCGCTGGCCGCCATCGCCATCGCCACCGAGCTGGAGGTGCCGGACGCCGCCATCGTCAAGGCGCTGCGCGAGTTCCACGGCGTGGGCCGCCGCTTYCAGCGCTATGGCGAGGTGGCGACGGCCGACGGGCAGGGCACCTTCACGCTGGTGGACGACTACGGTCACCACCCGGTGGAGATGGCCGCCACGCTGGCCGCCGCGCGCGGGGCCTTCCCGGGCCGCCGCCTTGTGCTGGCGTTCCAGCCGCACCGCTTCACGCGGACGCGCGACTGTTTCGAAGATTTCGTGAAGGTGCTCGGCACCGTGGACGCGCTGCTGCTGGCCGAGGTCTACGCCGCCGGCGAGTCGCCCATCGTGGCTGCCGACGGCCGGGCGATGACCCGCGCGCTGCGCGTGGCCAACAAGGTGGAGCCGGTCTTCGTCGAGCAGATCGAGGACATGCCGCAGGCCATCCTGACCGCCGTCCAGCCGGGCGACGTGGTCGTGACCATGGGCGCCGGCACGATCGGCACGGTGCCCGGCCAGCTCGTATCGCAACAAGTTACCCAAGTTAGTCCGGCAGGAGGCCAGGCATGAGCTTCGTCGCCCATCCCAATATCGACCCGAAATCGCTGGGCAAGGTTGGCGTGCTGCTGGGCGGCCGTTCGGCCGAACGCGAGGTGTCGCTGATGTCCGGCAACGGCGTGCTGGCGGCGCTGCGCGCGCGCGGCGTGGATGCCCACCCGTTCGACCCGGCCCTGCAACCGGTGGCCGAACTGGCTGCCGCCGGCTTCGACCGCGTCTTTATCGCGCTGCATGGCCGCTACGGCGAGGACGGCACGATTCAGGGCATGCTCGAGATGCTGGGCATTCCGTACACCGGCAGTGGCGTGCTGGCGTCCGCGCTGGCCATGGACAAGCCGGCTACCAAGCGGCTCTGGATGTCCCACGGCCTGCCCACGCCGCGCTTTGCGGTGCTGCGCCCCGATACCGATTTCAACGCCGTGGTGGCGGATCTCGGCCTGCCGCTGATCGTCAAGCCGGCCCGCGAAGGGTCGTCGATCGGCCTGACCAAGGTCACGGATACYAGCCAGATGCGCGAGGCTTTCGAGAAGGCGGCGGTGCTGGATGACGACGTGCTGGCCGAGAGTTTTATCGACGGCGCGGAGTTGACTTGCCCCATCGTGGGCGAGGGCGCGACCGCCGAAGCGCTGCCGGTCATCAAGATTGTTGCGCCCGAGTCGAACTACGACTATCAAAATAAGTACTTTACTGACGTTACCCAATATCTGTGCCCCTCGACCTTGCCTGAGGCGCTCGAGAACGAGGTGCGCGCCCTGGCCGTGGAAGCGTTCCGTGTGCTCGGCTGCCGTGGCTGGGCCCGCGCCGACGTAATGCTGACCCGCGACGGCAAGCCCTACCTGCTGGAAATGAACACGTCCCCCGGCATGACCGGCCACTCGCTGGTGCCGATGGCGGCGCGCGCGGTGGGCATCAGCTATGAGGACTTCGTGATCCAGGTGGTGGCGCAGGCCACGCTGGACCTGCATCCGAACGAGCACTGGAAGCCCTGATAACCGTAATTCGACGAAAACACAGCTCCTGAACCCGACCCATGTGGCATAACGCGCGCCTCCTCAACCTGATTGCCTCCGTGCTCTACGCACTGGTGGCGCTGATGGCGCTCGGGGCGGGCCTGCTGTGGCTGGCCCAGCGGCCGGTGTTCGCCATCACCCATGTGGAGCTGCACGCGATGGACGGCCAGGCGCTGCGCCACGTGAATGGGCCGAGCGTGCGCGCCAACGCGCTGGGCAAGCTGTCTGGCAATTTCTTTACGTTGGACCTGAACACGGCGCGTCAGGCGTTCGAATCGGTGCCCTGGGTGCGGCACGCGAGCGTCCGCCGCGAATGGCCGAACGGGCTGGCGGTGGAGGTGGAGGAGCACGAGGCGCTGGGTACCTGGGGCAGCCCGGAAAGCGGCCGGCTCCTCAATACCTATGGCGAGGTGTTCGTCGCCAACACCGCCGAGGCCGAGGAAGATGCCCAGCTGCTGGCGCTCGACGGGCCGCCGGACAGCGAGGCCGAKGTGGTCGAGAAGCTGGAAGTCATGCGGCAATGGTTCAAGCCGCTGAAGGCCGAGCCCCTGTCGGTGGCGCTGTCGTCGCGCTATGCGTGGCGGACGCGGCTGTCGAACGGCATGGTGATCGAGCTGGGTCGTGAGCAGACCGATGAGGATCGGGCAGCCATGGAGGCGCGGGTCAAGCGCTTCGTGGCCGCCTGGCCGCAGGTGAYCGAGCAGGTGGGCAAGCAGGTGGACTACGCCGACCTGCGCTACCCCAACGGCTTCGCGATCCGCGCGGCCAACGTCAGGTTCCTGACCGACGCCCAGGCTGCCRCGGCAGCCAAGGCGGCGGCCAAGGCCTCCGCAGGACCGGCCCCGGCAACGGTGCCGGCAGGCAATCCCAATAACAATCCGACGCGACTCAAGAGCAAGAACGCGGAGAAAACCCGATGAGCAAGGAATACAAGGACTTACTGGTCGGTCTCGACATCGGCACCTCGAAGGTGGCGGCGGTGGTCGCGGAACTGCGCCCCGACGGCAGCTACGAAGTGATCGGGATGGGCCAGTCCGAGTCCAAGGGTCTGAAGAAGGGGGTCGTGGTCAATATCGAGGCCACCGTGCAGTCGATCCAGCGCGCGCTGGAGGAGGCCGAGCTGATGGCCGACTGCAAGATCGCCGAGGTCTTCACCGGCATTGCCGGCAGCCATATCCGCAGCTTCAATTCGAGCGGGATGGTGGCCATCAAGGACAAGGAGGTCACGCAGACGGACGTGGCCCGGGTGATCGAGACCGCCAAGGCGGTCAACATCCCGACCGATCAGCAGATCCTGCACATCCTGACGCAGGAATTCATCATCGACGGCCAGGAGGACGTGCGCGAGCCCATCGGCATGAGCGGCATCCGCCTGGAGGTCAAGGTCCATATCGTCACGGGCGCGGTCAGCGCGGCGCAGAACATCGTCAAGTGCGTGCGCCGCTGCGGGCTGGAAGTGCATGACCTGATCCTGCAGCCGCTGGCGTCGAGCCTGGCCGTGCTGACGGAGGACGAGAAGGAACTGGGCGTGGTGCTGGTCGACATTGGCGGCGGCACCACGGACATCGCCATCTTCAGCGAGGGCGCGATCCGGCATACGGCCGTGATCCCGATCGCCGGGGACCAGATCACCAACGATATTGCGATGGCGCTGCGCACGCCGACGCCGGACGCCGAGGACATCAAGATCCAGTACGGCATTGCCAAGCAGGCGATTGCCGACCCGGACGACATGATCGAGGTGCCGGGCGTGGGCGACCGAGGCACGCGCACGCTGAGCCGTCAGGCGCTGGCGGCCGTGATCGAGCCGCGCATCGAGGAACTGTATTCGCTGGTGCACCAGGTGGTGCGCGAGTCCGGCTACGAGGAACTGCTGTCGTCCGGCGTGGTGATCACCGGCGGCACGGCGATGATGCCGGGCATGGTGGAACTGGGCGAGGACATCTTCCTGAAGCCGGTGCGTGTGGGTGTGCCCGAGTATCGCGGCAACCTGCACGAGGTGGTGAAGAGCCCGCGCTACTCCACGGTGATGGGCCTGCTGCTGGAAGGCCGGGTGCAGCGCATGCGTGGCCGCAAGGTGGCCGTGCAGAGCGGCTCGGTGAAGCAGGTGTGGACGCGCATGAAGGAATGGTTTGTCGGCAACTTCTGACGCTGGACGTGGTCAGGTTGTTTTAGGGATTTTTTTAGACGTTTTACGAGTCAGCCATGCGTCGCGGTCATCGAATCGCGCGATGGCACGTTGAGCAGGTTTTCTTCTTCTATTTTGGTTTCTTGTTCAGGAACCAAGGGCTGCGGCGGGGAGGCTGCAGCGTTTGGGGACTGATTTTTCACGGAGGCAGTGATGGACTTTGACATGATCGAATCGGAGATGCAGGACGGCACCATCATCAAGGTGGTGGGTGTGGGCGGTGCGGGCGGCAACGCCGTGCAGCACATGATCAGCCGTGGCGTGCAGGGCGTGGAATTCATCTGCATGAACACCGATGCCCAGGCGCTCAAGCGCTCCACGGCGTCGCGCGTGCTGCAACTCGGTAATACGGGTCTGGGCGCCGGCGCCAAGCCGGAGGTGGGTCGCAACTGCGCCGAACAGGCGCGCGAGCAGATCGCCGATTCCCTGCGCGGTGCGCACATGGTCTTCATCACTGCCGGCATGGGCGGTGGCACCGGTACCGGCGCCGCCCCGATCGTGGCGCAGGTGGCCAAGGAAATGGGCATCCTGACCGTGGGTGTGGTCAGCAAGCCGTTCGACTTCGAAGGCGCACGTCGCGCCAAGGTGGCCGAACATGGCTCGGGCGAACTGGAGTCGTCGGTGGACTCGCTGATCGTGGTGCTCAACGAGAAGCTGTTCGAGGTGATGGGCGACGACGCCGAGATGGACAAGTGCTTCCAGTGCGCCGACGACGTGCTGCACAACGCGGTGGCCGGCATTGCCGAGATCATCAACGTTGACGGCCTCGTGAAYGTCGACTTCGAAGACGTGAAGACGGTGATGGGCGAGCAGGGCAAGGCCATGATGGGCACGGCRACCGTGTCCGGCGTGGACCGCGCCCGCCTGGCTGCCGAGCAGGCCGTCGCCAGCCCGCTGTTGGAAGGCGTGGACCTGTCCGGCGCGCGCGGCGTGCTGGTCAACATCACGGCCAGCCGCTCGCTGAAGCTGTCGGAAACCAAGGAAGTCATGAACACCATCCGCAGCTACGCCGCGGAAGATGCCACGGTGATCTTCGGTACGGTGTACGACGATTCGATGGGCGACGCACTGCGCGTGACCGTGGTGGCCACGGGCCTGGGCCGTTCGGCCAAGAAGCAGCAGCCGATGACGCTGCTGAAGACCGGCACGGACAACATCCCGATGCAGATGATGGGCGGCATGACCGCTGCCCCGGCGCATGCCTCGCCGGACTACAGCGGCCTGGATACGCCGGCCGTGTGGCGCAGCTCGCGTGAGTCGGCATCGGCTCACGTGGCGGCGCTGCAGGAAAAGGGTGTGGACACGTACGACATCCCGGCCTTCCTGCGCAAGCAGGCGGACTGAGTTGGCTACCGGCAGGGCGGCGGCTGCGGCCGTGCGCCTGGCGGGTTGCACGTGGTCTGATCCGCGAAGCCTGAGCGCTCCCTATCCGCTCGGCATTCGCCAGGACTGACGTAGCCCGTCAGCGCGCCCGGCTGCGCCGCGCCCGCGTCGGCACTGTCTCCGCCCGCATCCCGTTGCCGGGACAGGCGTGCCTTCGGCCGCCTCCCCGGACTGTTCCCGCCTTCCCGCGGCGGGATGCCTCGTCGTCCGCGCGGCGTGCCGAACCGGTGCGCCGCGCAGTCGTTTTTGTGGCCTATGATTGCAGTCAGGGTTTTCACCAGCCCGGACTTTCGTCTTTTTCGGCCTTTAGGAAATCGCCCCCATGATCAGTGTTGGCCAGCGCGTCCCCGACGCCACCCTGTACGAATTCTTCGAAACCGAGACCGGCGGTTGCGCGCTCGGACCCAATGCCTTCCCGGTGGCCGACCTGGTCAAGGGCCGCCGCATTGTCGTGTTCGGCCTGCCCGGCGCGTTCACGCCGACCTGCTCCGCCAAGCACGTGCCCGGTTTCGTCGAGCAAGCCGACCAGTTCCGGGCGGCCGGTGTGGACGAGATCTGGTGCCACGCGGTCAACGACGCCTTCGTGATGGGCGCCTGGGGCCGTGAGCAGCAGACCGGCGGCAAAGTCCGCATGATGGCCGACGGCGCTGCACAATGGGCCAAGGCCCTCGGGCTGGACCAGGACCTGAGCCAGCGCGGCCTGGGCGTGCGCGCCAAGCGCTACGCGATGGTGCTGGACGACGGCGTGGTCACCCACCTGTTCGTGGAAGCCCCCGGCGAATTCAAGGTCAGCAGCGCCGAAGCCGTTCTTGAGGCGTTGCGCGCCTGACACGGATTGGCTCGGCCGGAGTGATGTCTGGCCGACTTTGGTAACACTGGTTAACAACCCGACACAAAGTGGTGCGGCGCAATACACCAAGCGGTGGTAGTATGGCGTTATTAAAATTTGCGCCCAATAGCTTTTTATAATGTGGGCCACCTAAGAGATTGAGGCTGTCATGCTCAAACAGCGCACCATCAAATCCCTGGTGAAGACGGTTGGCATCGGTTTGCACTCGGGTCGCAAAGTGACGCTGACCCTGCGACCGGCCCCCGTCGATGCAGGCATCGTATTCACCCGTGTCGATCTGCCGGAACCGGTGGAAATTCCCGTGGCCGCCAGCGCCATCGGCGACACGCGCCTGGCGTCCGTGCTCCAGAAGAACGGCGCGCGCGTCTCGACGGTGGAACACCTGATGTCGGCCTGCGCTGGCCTGGGCATCGACAATCTCTATGTCGACGTGGATGCCGAGGAAATCCCGATCATGGACGGCAGCGCCGCGTCGTTCGTGTTCCTGCTGCAGTCGGCGGGGATCGAGGAGCAGTCGGCCGCCAAGCGTTTCATCCGCGTGAAGAAGGCCGTGGAAGTGCGCGAGGGCGACAAGCTGGCCCGGCTGGAGCCGTACTTCGGCTTCAAGCTCTCGTTCACGATCGACTTCCGCCATCCGGCCGTCGACAAGACCGGCCAGGCGTTCTCGATCGATTTCGCCGACACGAGCTACGTGCGCGAGATCGCCCGGGCCCGCACCTTCGGCTTCGCCCACGAGGTAGAAGCGCTGCGCGAAATGGGCCTGGCCCGTGGCGGCAGCCTGGACAACGCCATCGTGCTGGACGAGCACCGCATGCTGAACAATGAGGAACTGCGCTACGGCGACGAGTTCGTGCGCCACAAGATCCTCGATGCGATTGGCGACCTCTACGTGGTCGGCCATCCGCTGATTGGCGCCTACGTGGCCAACAAGTCCGGCCACGGCCTGAACAACCAGCTGCTGCGCGCGCTGCTGGCGGACCAGGAAGCGTACGAAATCGTGACCTTCGACAAGCTGGAAGAAGCGCCCGCCGCCTTCCTGCCGCAGGTGCAGCCGGCGTTTGCCTGAGCACCGCGCCCCCGGCGCAAACGACAACGGCCTCCCTTGGGAGGCCGTTTCTATTTAGTACGGCGGCGTCAGCGGTTGCGATGCCGCGCCAGCAACGCCTCCACCGCTTCCTTCAGCGGCGAGGATTCCAGGCTCTGCGCCAGTTGATCCATGCTGGTCAGCCCCACCGGCGGCAGGTTGGCCGTGCGGGGCTGGCGCGTGACCGGACCGGTGTCCCAATCCCCCCGCCCGACCTCCGGTTGTACCCGTACCCGGATTGCGGTAACCTGCGAGCCCCGCTGTTGCAGCCGGGTAAGCAGGGTCGGCACCACTTGCCGCACCCGCGCAGCCGCCGCGCCATGCGCGGCCAGCAACAGCAATGTCGCTTCCGCCTGCGGGCCCCGGTTGTCATGTTTGACACCGGCCACGGCGATCCCGTCCTGCAGGCCGCGGGGCAGGAGCGACAGGACTTCCGCTTCCAGTGACGCCAGTTCGCGCGCCGTCTGCATGAGCGCCGAAACCGGCCCGGACTTGTTCAGCCAATCGTTGAGTGGCTTGGCAACCGGCGTCTGGAGAGCGTGGTGAGTGAACATGCGCATGCGCGCATTCTAGCGCGCAATCCTGGCCACCGAGAGCCGGGATGCCCCGCCCGCATGCGCGACGAGGCCGGTCGGCCTCTTTTTTGTCGGCGAAGGGGGTAGGTCATGCAAATCATCGTGCTGCATCCGCGTGCGCCGCGGGTGTTCCGTCTTCAGCTCACGCCGTTGCGCGCCGGGCTACTTGCCATCGTGCTGTGCCTGCTCGTGGCCGCCGCATCTTCCGCTATCACCTGGTATGTCGCCCGTGCCCAGCCGGGCGCCGAGGCCTCCGGGCAGGCGCGCGACAACGCCTACCTGCGCGCCAACCTCGCCGTGCTGGCTGCCCGCGTCGGCGAACTCCAGGCCCAGATGGTCCGGCTCGATGCGCTCGGCGAGCGCGTGTCCGGCCTGGCCGGCATCGCGCCGCAGGACTTCGACTTCCGCCATCGCCCGGCCCGGGGCGGCCCCGCCGCGGTCGAGCGATCCACCGCGCTGACCCTACCCGACCTGCGCGACGAACTGGCCCGGCTCGGCAAGCAGGCCGACCATCGCGTCGATTTCTTCGATGTGATCGAAGGGGCACTAATCGACCGCCAACTGCGCGAGCGCCGCACGCCGAGCGTGATGCCGGTGGCGGTGGGCTACGATGGCTCGAGCTTCGGCGCCCGCATCGATCCGTTCTCGGGCCGGCGCACCCGGCACGATGGTGTGGATTTCGTCGCCCCGATTGGTACGCCGATCGTCGCGGCGGCCGGCGGGGTGGTCGTGGCGGCCGAGTGGCACCCCGAGTACGGCAACATGATCGACATCGACCATGGCAACGGGCTCAAGACCCGCTATGCGCATGCGTCGAAGTCGCTGGTGAAGGTGGGCGATCTGGTCCGCGCGGGGCAGGAAGTGGCGCGCGTGGGCAGCACGGGCCGGTCCACCGGCGCGCACCTGCACTTCGAGGTTCACGTCAACGGCGTGCCGCGTAACCCGATCGGGTTCCTGACCGCCGCCGCGCCGAACCCGGCCCCGGCACCGGCCATTGCCACGGCGCCCGTGCCGACCGATCGCACTGCCATCCGCTAACTGCGCGGAACATTGAAGGCGGCGGGAGAGTCCCAACCTGTCGAAGGTGGTCTGGCGGCTGTTGCGCCAGCGCAGAAGGAGCCTGTTTGGGTCCCGGCCACGACACCGCCACATGATAAACTCGGCGTTTTGCGCCAATCCACCCATTCCTCGCCGTCGTCCAAGCTGTATCCGGGCCGCGCGCGCAGGGGAAAGCACTCGATGATCACGGGCCTTCTCAAGAAAGTCTTCGGCAGCCGCAACGAACGGCTGATCAAACAATATCGCGGCATGGTCGTGAAGATCAACGCGCTGGAGCCGAAATTCGAACAGCTTTCGGACGACGACCTGCGCGGCATGACCGAGACCTTCCGCCAGCGCCACGCGGGCGGCGAATCGATTGACGCGCTGTTGCCGGAGGCGTTTGCCGTCTGCCGCGAGGCCAGCAAGCGCGTCATGAAGATGCGCCACTTCGACGTGCAGCTGATCGGCGGCATGGTCCTGAACGACAACAAGATCGCCGAAATGCGGACCGGCGAAGGCAAGACGCTGACCGCCACGCTGGCCGTGTACCTCAATGCCATTACCGGCAAGGGCGTGCACGTGGTGACCGTGAACGACTACCTGGCCCARCGCGATGCCGAGTGGATGGGCCGCCTGTACAACTTCCTGGGGCTGTCGGTGGGGGTCAACCTCTCGCAGATGCCTCATGAYGAGAAGCAGCGCGCCTATAACTCGGACATCACCTACGGCACGAACAACGAGTTCGGCTTCGACTACCTGCGCGACAACATGGTCTACGACCCGTCGCAGCGCGTGCAGCGCCCGCTGCACTACGCGATCGTCGACGAAGTGGACTCGATCCTGATCGATGAGGCGCGTACGCCGCTGATCATCTCGGGTCAGGCCGAGAACCAGACCGACCTGTACCAGCGCATGAACGGCATTCCCAAGCTGCTCGTGCGCCAGATCGGCGAGGAAAAGGCCGACGGCACCGGCGTGGAGACGCCCGGCGACTACTACGTCGACGAGAAGGGCCATCAGGTCTACCTGACCGAGGCCGGCCACGAGAAGGCGGAAGAGATCCTGAACCAGCAGGGCCTGATCGGCGAGGGCGAATCGCTCTACGCGCCGCAGAACATCACGCTGATGCACCACCTGTACGCCGCCCTGCGCGCGCACAGCCTGTTCCACCGCGACCAGCACTACGTGGTGCAGAACGACGAAGTGGTGATCGTCGATGAATTCACGGGCCGCCTGATGACGGGCCGCCGCTGGTCCGACGGCCTGCACCAGGCCGTGGAAGCCAAGGAAGGCGTGACGGTCCAGCAGGAAAACCAGACGCTGGCGACCATCACCTTCCAGAACTACTTCCGCATGTACGAGAAGCTGGCCGGCATGACCGGTACGGCGGACACGGAAGCGTACGAATTCCAGGAAATCTACGGCCTCGAGGTCGTGGTGATCCCRACCAACCGCCAGGCCCAGCGCAAGGACCTGCAGGACCAGATCTACAAGACGTCGAAGGAACGCTACGACGCTGTGGTGCGCGACATCCGCGACTGTTTCGAGCGCGGCCAGCCGGTGCTGGTGGGCACGACGTCGATCGAGACGTCCGAGTACCTGTCGGACCTGCTGAACAAGGAAAARCTGCCCCACCAGGTGCTGAACGCCAAGCAGCACGAGCGCGAAGCCGAGATCGTGGCCCAGGCGGGCCGCCCCAAGATGATCACGATCGCCACGAACATGGCCGGTCGCGGTACCGACATCGTGCTGGGCGGCAACGTGGAGAAGCAGGCCGGCTTCATCGAGATCGACGCAAGCCTGTCGGACGCCGACAAGGCCGCCCGCATCGCCCAGCTCAAGGACGAATGGCAGTCTCTGCACGATCAGGTCAAGGCCGCCGGCGGCCTGCATATCGTCGGCACCGAGCGCCATGAGTCGCGCCGGATCGACAACCAGCTGCGTGGCCGTGCCGGCCGCCAGGGTGACCCGGGTTCGTCGCGCTTCTACCTGTCGCTGGACGACCAGCTGCTGCGCATCTTCGCCGGCGACCGCGTGCGCGCGATCATGGAACGGCTGAAGATGCCCGAAGGCGAGCCGATCGAGGCTGGCATCGTCACGCGCTCGATCGAATCGGCACAGCGCAAGGTGGAAGGCCGCAACTTCGACATCCGCAAGCAGCTGCTCCAGTACGACGACGTGGCCAACGACCAGCGCAAGGAGATCTACAAGCTCCGCAACGACGTGCTGGAATCGAACGACGTCGGCGAGATGGTGGGCAACCTGCGCGAGAGCGTGCTGGTGGAGCTGTTCCGCGCCCACGTGCCTGCCGAGACCATGGAAGAGCAGTGGGACATCGCCAGCCTGGAAACGCGCCTGCGCGACGACTGGGGCCTGGACGTGCCGCTGGCCAAGACCATCGAGGGCGCCCAGAGCATCGAGGATGAAGAACTGCTGAATCTGGTGATGACCACGGCGCGCGAAACCTACGACGCCAAGGTCAACCAGGTGGGCCGGGAGTCGTTCGCAGGCTTCGAGCGCTCGGTCATGCTCCAGAGCATCGACACGCACTGGCGCGAGCATCTGGCCGCGCTGGACCACCTGCGCCAGGGTATCCACCTGCGCGGCTATGCSCAGAAGGACCCGAAGCAGGAGTACAAGCGCGAGTCGTTCGAACTGTTCGCGCGCCTGCTGGACGTGATCAAGAGCGAAGTCACCCGCGTGATCTTCAATGTGCAGATCCAGTCGCCGGAGCAGCTCGAGCAGGCTTCGGAGCAGATTGAGGAAGGGCTGGCGCACCTGGAGAACGTGCAGTACAAGCACGACGAGTTTGCCGAACGCGCCGAGCCGGTGGAAGACGCCTCGCTGGCGCGCCGTGGCACCGCGCAGGCGGCCATGGCCGCGATGGGCGCGGACATGGCGGTGGCCGGCATGCCGAAGGTTGGCCGTAACGATCCGTGCCCGTGCGGATCGGGCAAGAAGTTCAAGCAGTGCCACGGCAAGCTTAGCTGAGCCGGGGACCCTCTCCCTCTCCCGCGACATCGTCCGGGAGAGGGGAGTCACAGACCGCACAATGCCCGCGCAAGCGGGCATATTTGTCAGATGCAACCAAGGAGCCGCACATGCCCGTGAACCTGCCGCTGCCCCAGGCAGAGAATTTGAAATCCGTTGCCGGCGTGGAGCTGGGTTGGGCCGAGGCGGGCATCCGCAAGGCCAATCGCAAGGATGTGCTCGTGGTCCGCGTGGCCGAAGGCAGCACCGTGGCCGGCGTGTTCACGCAGAACCGCTTCTGCGCCGCGCCGGTGCAGGTTTGCCGCGAGCACCTCGCCACGGGCCCGGGCATCCGCGCGCTGGTGGTCAACACCGGCAATGCCAACGCCGGCACCGGCGAACCGGGCCTGAAGGCCGCGCGCGCCACGTGCGACGCCCTGGCCGCCCAGCTTGGCATCGCCGCCAACCAGGTGCTGCCGTTCTCGACTGGCGTGATCCTGGAGCAGCTTCCGGTCGATCGCCTGACCGCCGCGCTGCCGGCTGCCATCGCCAATGCGCGCGCYGACAACTGGCTGGCCGCCGCCGAGTCGATCATGACCACCGACACGCAGCCCAAGGCCGCGTCGCGCACGGTGCAGATCGACGGCAAGACGGTCACGCTGTCCGGCATCAGCAAGGGCGCCGGCATGATCCGCCCGAACATGGCGACCATGCTCGGCTTCATCGCGCTGGACGCCGCCGTGGCGCAGCCGGTGCTCCAGGCACTGGTTTCGCACGCCGCCGACCATTCGTTCAACAGCATCACCATCGATGGCGATACGTCGACCAATGACTCGTTCGTGCTGATCGCCACGGGCAAGGCTGGCGTGTCCATTGACCGCGCCGACGGCCCGGCCTTCGCCGCGCTGCGCGACGCCGTGACGTCGCTGGCGCAGGAACTGGCCCAGATGATCGTGCGCGATGGCGAGGGTGCCACCAAGCTGATGACGATTCACGTGGAAGGCGGCAACAACGTGGCCGAATGCCGCCAGATCGCCTACGCGGTGGCGCATTCGCCGCTGGTCAAGACCGCGTTCTACGCCTCGGACCCCAACCTGGGCCGCATCCTGGCCGCCGTGGGCTATGCCGGTGTGAACGACCTCGACGTCGATCGCGTGAACCTGTGGCTCGATGACGTCTGGGTGGCCCGCGACGGCGGCCGCAACCCCGACTACCGCGAGGAAGACGGCCAGCGCGTGATGAAGCAGGCCGAGATCACCGTGCGCATCGCGCTGGGCCGCGGCAACGCCGAAGCCACCGTGTGGACCTGCGACCTCTCGCACGACTACGTGTCGATCAACGCCGACTATCGTTCGTAATTTTCTGAATTCGCCCCTGCCATGTCTGACCTTGCTGCCCGCCTCGATAGCTTTCTCGCCCGACTGGAACAATGGCTGCCGCCGCAACTGAGCGACGCGGACTGGCAGGAGGCGGTAGCGTTCCGCTGGCGCAAGCGTCAGAGCCTGTTCGGCAATATCGGCTATCTGCAGGCGATCAAGCAGCTTCCGCCGATCTATCTGGACGATCTCAAGAACATCGAGCGCCAGAAGGACGCCATCGTCGCCAATACGCGCCAGTTCGTGCAGAAGCTGCCGGCCAACAACGTGCTGCTGACCGGCGCGCGTGGCACCGGCAAGTCGTCGCTGATCAAGGCCTGCCTGAACGCGTACGTGAAGCAAGGGCTGCGGCTGGTGGAGGTGGACAAGGACGATCTGGGCGACCTCGGCGATATCGTCGAACAGCTGGCCCAGCGGCCCGAGCGCTTCGTGATCTTCTGCGATGACCTGTCGTTCGAGGAAGGCGAGTCGGGCTACAAGTCGCTGAAGTCCGCGCTGGACGGCTCGGTGGCCGCCCAGTCGGACAACGTGCTGATCTACGCCACGTCCAACCGCCGCCACCTGCTGCCCGAGTACATGAAGGACAACGAGACCTACCAGCACACGGCCGATGGCGAAATCCATCCGGGCGAGGTGGTCGAGGAGAAGATCTCGCTGTCCGAGCGCTTCGGGCTGTGGCTGTCGTTCTATCCGCCCAAGCAGGACGAGTACCTGGCCATCGTCGGCCATTGGCTCGGGCACTTCGGCTGCAGCGCCGAAGACATTGCCGCCGCGCGTGGCGATGCGCTGGTCTGGGCGCTGGAGCGCGGTTCGCGCTCGGGCCGGGTGGCGTGGCAGTTCGCGCGCGACTGGGGTGGCAAGCACGGCAAGCCCTTCGTGGCCGACGTGGGACCCCAGGCATGAGCGGCGCCGGCACGGTAGTGTCCCCGGACGGCCAGGCGCGCCCGGTCACCGAGGTGGCCGTCGGCGTGCTGGTGCGGCCCGATGGCCGCTTCCTGCTGGCGCAGCGCCCGGCGGGCAAGCCATACGAGGGCTACTGGGAATTCCCGGGCGGCAAGCTGGAGCCGGGCGAGACCGTCGAGGCTGCGCTGGCGCGCGAGCTGCACGAGGAACTCGGCCTCGATGTCACGCGCAGCGAGCGCTGGCATACGCTCGAACATGATTACCCGCACGCCTATGTGCGGCTCTATTTCTGCAAGGTCACCGACTGGGTTGGCCAGCCGGTCGGTCGCGAAGGCCAGGCGTTCTCGTGGCAGTACGCCCCGGTCGATGTCGGCCCGCTGCTGCCGGCGACGATCCCCGTCGTGGCATGGCTCGCAGAGGAGCGCCCCACGCCCTGAGTGGCCGCATGCCAGTCCCGTCGCCCCCGTCACCAGAAGTTGAACAACAAACACTGGAGGCCCAATGCAACGTGTCGACCGCATCGACGATGCCATCTCCCTGCCCGAGCTGACGCTGCGCGGCATCATCCTGGGCGCGCTGATCACCGTGGTGTTCACCGCGTCCAACATCTACCTCGGCCTGAAAGTCGGCCTGACCTTCTCCTCCGCCATTCCAGCCGCCGTGATTTCGATGGCCGTGCTGCGGCTGTTTCCGGGCGCCAATATCCTCGAAAACAACATGGTGCAGACGCAGGCGTCCGCCGCGGGCACCTTGTCGTCGATCATCTTCATCCTGCCGGGGCTGGTCATGCTCGGCCACTGGCAGGGATTTCCGTTCTGGCAGACGCTGTCGATCTGCGCGGCGGGCGGCATGCTCGGCGTGATTTTCAGCATTCCGCTACGTCACGCGATGGTCGTAAAGAGCGACCTGCCGTACCCCGAGGGCGTCGCGGCTGCAGAGATCCTGCGCGTGGGCAGCGCCAGCGAGGCGCCCGGCGAGGCCAAGCAGGCCACCGGACTGGCCGATCTGCTAGCCGGCGGCGTGGCGGCGGGGCTGTTCAGCTTCGCCGCGGGCGGGCTGCGCGTGCTGGCCGAAGGGGCCAATGCGTGGCTGGCGGCGGGCGCGTCGGTGGTGCGGCTGTCGATGGGGTTCTCGCTGGCGCTGGTCGGTGCCGGGTATCTGGTCGGCATCGTCGGCGGGCTGGCCATGCTGCTGGGCCTCGTGCTCACATGGGGCGTGGCCGTGCCGTGGCTGACCGCGATTACGCCGATGCCGGCTGGCGCCACGCTGGCGAGCTTCGGCACCTCGGTCTGGAGTACGCAGGCCCGCTTTATCGGTGCCGGCACGATCGGGATTGCCGCGATCTGGACGCTCGCCACGTTGTTCAAGCCGATGGTCGAGGGCGTGCGGGCGTCGATGGGTGCGCTGCGCGGGAACAGTGCCGGACAAGGTGCCGGGCAGGGCGGCGAGATCCCACGGACCCAGCGCGACCTGCCGGCGGTCTGGATCGGCGCCATCACGCTGGTGCTGCTCGCGGTGCTGGCGGTCACGTTTGGCCATTTCCTCGCCCCGTCGCCGCTCGATGACGGCGCGATGTGGCGGCTCGTGGCCTGCGCCGTGCTGTTCGCCTTCGTGTTCGGCTTCCTGGTGGCGGCCGCCTGCGGCTATATGGCGGGGCTGGTCGGCTCGTCTGCCAGCCCGATCTCGGGCATCGGCATCATCGCCGTGATCCTGGTGTCGCTGCTGATCCTCGGCGTGGGCACGCTCGATGGGCTGATGGGCACGCCGGAGGGCGGCAAGTTCGCGATTGCGCTGGCGATCTTCACGACGTCGGCGGTGGTGGCGGTGGCGTCCATCGCCAACGACAACCTCCAGGATCTGAAGACCGGCTGGCTGGTCGGCGCCACGCCGTGGCGCCAGCAGGTAGCGCTGCTGATTGGCTGCGCCGTGGGCGCGGCGGTGATTCCGCCGGTGCTGGAACTGCTCTACAACGCGTACGGCTTTGCCGGCACGCTGCCCCGGGCCGATATGGACCCCGGCCAGGCGCTCGCGGCGCCGCAGGCCACGCTGATGACGGCCATCGCCACGGGCATTTTCACGCACCAGCTCAACTGGACCATGATCCTGATCGGCGTGGCGCTGGGCGTGGTGCTGATTGCCATCGACGAAATGCTGCGCCGCCGGGGCGGTGTGGCGCGCCTGCCCGTGCTGGCGGTGGGCATCGGCATCTACCTGCCGCCGACCATCAGCTCCGCGCTGGTGGTGGGCGCGGTGCTGTCGTGGTGGCTGCTGCGGGCCGAGCGCCGCCGCGCCGAGGCGCGCGGCGATGACGTGACGCTGGCGGTGGCGCACGCCGAGCGGCGCGGCACGCTGCTGGCGTCGGGGCTGATCGTCGGGGAGAGTCTGGTCGGCGTGGCGCTGGCGGCCATCATCGGCCTGTCCGGCAAGGAGGCGCCACTGGCGCTGGTCGGCGCAGGGTTTGCCACCACGGCCGAGTGGCTGGGGCTGGCGGTCTTCGTGCTGGTCTGCGTGGGGTTCTGCCGGCGCGTGCTGGCGACGCGGTAGGGCGCGGAGGAGGGGGCGSCGGGCGCCGCTCAGTCTTCCTCTTCTTCAGGCAGGTCCGCCGAGGGCGTCTCGCCGGGCTTGCCGCCGATCACATACTTCTCGGCCGCCCAGGCGCCAAGGTCGATCTGCTTGCAGCGGTCGGAACAGAAGGGACGGAACTTGTTTTCCTGCACCCACGGCACATCCTTGCCGCAGGTGGGACATTTGACGACGGCTGGCATCGGGAAGACTTCAGAAATTGCAGAGCTTGAGCAGGAACGGGATGTCGGCATCGACCGAACGCGGTCGCATGTCGCCGTCCTGCTGGGTGAAACGGACCCAGAGCATGTACTTGTTGGCGCTCATCTCGGGAATGAAGGCCAGCAGCGAGTCGTCGAGGTAGACCTGCATCAGCTGGTAGCTGCGGCCCGACAGCATCTGCTGGTAGCTGCCGCCCGTGGCGATGACTTTGCCGCTCTGGCCGGACTCGCGCAGCAGCCGCAGCACGATCGACGTGCCCATGCGCAGCGACGTGAGCGGGCGCGCCCACTTGAGGATATCAGCCTGACGGTCCTCGGCGGGGCGGTGCTGCCACGCGAAGTAGGCCGGCAGGTCGAATTCGCAGGTGCCGCCCGGGATGATGGCGCGGCTGCGGATGCTCGTGAGCCACTCGTTGTCGGCCAGCAGCTGGCCGGCCTTGCCCACGGTCTGGTTCAGCGCGGTAATGCCCTGTTCGATCTCGGCGATGACGTTGGCCAGCGCGTCCTGGTCGATCTGCGGATTGGCGCGCAGCGGCGAGAGCGCCTGGCGCTGGCGCTCCAGTTCCTTGATCAGGTCAGTCTTGAGGTCGGCGCGGCCGGCCACATCGATGATCTCGAAGATCGTCGTAATGGCCACGTGATGCTGCTGGGGGTGATCCTGCCCGAGGAAATAATCCAGCCGATCGAACAGGTCTTCCAGGCGCAGGAGCGTCCTGATGCGTTCGTTGAAAGGATATTCGTACAGGATCAAGGGAGGTATCCGTGCTGCGCGCCGAGGGGCCGGAAGCCGAAAGGCAGATTCAATCGAGTGCCCGAGGTCGGCGGTCTGGCGGAACTTCGGAAAATCCGTCAGTTAGCACGCTTTTCCCGGCATGTTCAGCGCATTCTATGCGAGTCGCGCCTCAAGGACAAATGCAATCTGCCCGTGCGGCGTACTCGGGGCGCGCCACGCTAGCCGGCGTGCTGACGATAGTAGGCGTCGAGCCGTTCCACCTGGGGCGCGAGGGCCTCGGGCGGGCCGTCGTTGTCGATCACATCATCGGCCACGGCCAGCCGCGCGGCGCGCGTGGCCTGCCGGGCCATGATCGCCAGCACCTGCGCGCGCGTGAAGCCGTTGCGCGCCATGACGCGGGCGATCTGCGTCTCTTCCTGGCAATCGACCACCAGCACGCGGCCCACGCGGGCGCGCCAGGTGCCGGATTCCACCAGCAGCGGCACCACATAGATCAGATACGGATGCTGGCCGCCCGCACGGACGGCGGCGGCGCGCGACTCGGTCAGCGAGCGGATCAGCGGATGGGTGATGCCTTCGAGCGTGGCCTTGGCCGTGGGGTCCGAGAAGACCAGGGCGCGCATGGCGTCGCGGTCCATGGCGCCGTCCGGGCGCAGGCAGCCGGGGCCGAATGCCGCCACCAGCGGGCCGATGGCGGCGCCGCCGGGCGCGGTAAT
Organism: Cupriavidus sp. KB_39; assembly: GCF_052114485.1. Classification (NCBI taxonomy): domain Bacteria; kingdom Pseudomonadati; phylum Pseudomonadota; class Betaproteobacteria; order Burkholderiales; family Burkholderiaceae; genus Cupriavidus; species Cupriavidus sp. KB_39. The sequence continues at coordinate 223,555 of NZ_JBFREV010000003.1, read as the reverse complement.
CTCATGCGCGAGCAGGTCAGTGTCGATCAGCGCGGCGCCGCGCGCGGCAAACATGTCGGCAACGCGGGTCTTGCCGGAGCCGATGCCGCCCGTGAGTCCGATTTCCAGCATGGAGAAGCGTGTCGGTAGCGTGGAGGAATGGGGCCAACGATACCAGCTTTCCGGGCAGCGGCTGTCGGTCAGCGGCTGAAGGTCAGCCCCAGCGGCAGCACATCGGCGCCAAAGAACAGCACGATCAGCCCTGCGCCGGCGATGAACGGCCCGAACGGGAACGGCGTCTCGCGGCCCTGGCGCCGCACAACCAGCAGCACGATGCCGAACACCGCGCCCACCACCGACGACAGCAGCACCAGCGCCGGCAGCGCCTGCCAGCCGAACCAGGCGCCCAGCGCGCCCATCAGCTTGAAATCGCCATAGCCCATGCCTTCCTTGCCGCGCACGAGCTTGAACAGCCAATAGACACTCCACAGCAGCAGGTAGCCGGCGGCGGCGCCAATCACGGCATCGGCCAGCGGCGCGAAGGCGCCGTTCAGGTTCAGCAGCAGCCCGAGCCAGAGCAGGGGCAGCGTGATCTGGTCTGGCAGCARCTGGGTGTCGGCGTCGATCATGGTCAGCGCGACCAGGCTCCAGACCATGACGATCGCGGCCAGCGCCTGCACGGTCGGSCCGAAATGCCACATCGCCAGCCCGGTCAGCACGGCCGTGGCCAGCTCCACCAGCGGATAGCGGACACTGATCGGCGCCTTGCAGGCCGAGCATTTCCCCCGCAGGAACAGGTAGCTGACCACCGGCACGTTTTCCCAGGCGGCGATCTGGTGGCCGCAGTGCGGGCAGGCCGAGCGCGGCACCATGAGGTTGTAGCGGTCCGGGTGGGGCAGCGGCTCGTCTCGTAGTTCGGCCAGATAGTTGGCCTCGTCGTATTCCATCATCCGGGGCAGGCGATGGATCACCACGTTGAGGAAACTGCCCACCAGCAGGCCAAGCAGGCCGGCCGCCACGATCAGGAACAGCGGCGGCACGGCTTCAAGCGCGGATACAGCCTGCATCGGTCACACCACCTGGCCCAGCTTGAAGATCGGCAGGTACATYGCCACCACCATGCCGCCAATCAGCACGCCCAGGATCACGATGATCAGCGGCTCGATCAGGCTGGAGATGGCCGCCACGGCGTCATCGACCTCGCGCTCATAGAATTCCGCCACCTTGAGCAGCATGTTGTCCAGCGCGCCGGACTCCTCGCCGATCTGCGTCATCTGAAGCACCATGTTGTCGAACACGTGCGTGGCCTGCATCGCGTTGGTCAGGCTGGTACCGATCCGCACGGCCTGTTCGATTTCCCGGGTGGCATCGTAATACAGCCAGTTACCGGCGGCGCCGGCCACGGATTCCATCGACTCCACCAGCGGCGTGCCGGCGGCGAACATCGTGGCCAGCGTGCGGGTCCAGCGCGCGATCACGGCCTTGCGGAACAGGCTGCCGAAGATCGGCAGCTTCAGCAGCGCCTTGTCGTGCCAGCGCTGGACCTTTTCCGAGGTCTTGCGCGCCCGGAGGTAGAAGATGATCGAGGCAATCGGTATCCCGATCACCAGATACCAGTACGTGACGAAGAAGTCGGACATGTTGATCACGACCATCGTCGGCGCGGGCAGGGCGGCGCCGAAGCTCGAGAACACGCCCTTGAACGCCGGAATCACGAACAGCATCAGCACCACGGTCACGGCGAAGGCCACGCAGAGCACCGAGATCGGGTAGATCATCGCGGACTTGATCTGGCTCTTCAGCGCGATCGTCTTTTCCATGTAGAGCGAGAGGCGCTCCAGCAGGGCGTCGAGAATACCGCCCTGTTCACCGGCGTCGATCAGGTTGCAGTACAGCGTGTCGAAGTACTTCGGCTGGCGCCGGAACGCAGTGGCCATGCTGCTACCGGCCTCGATGTCGAAGCGGATGTCGGACAGCAGCTGCGTGAAGTTGGGGTTGGCGTGGCCGCGCGCGATGATGTCGATCGATTGCAGCAGCGGAATACCGGCCTTGAGCATCGTCGAGAGCTGACGCGTGAAGTACGCGATGTCCTTCTCGGTGATCTTCTTGCCGCGCGCCGCCTTGCGCTTCTTCATCTTGACGACGGTCAGGCCCTGCTTGCGCAGCGTCGCGACGACCTCCGCCTGGCTTTCGGCCCGTTGCTCGCCCTTGAAGCCCTTGCCCTTCCGGTCCTTGGCTTCCCATTCGAAGATGTACTGCGTGGGCGCCTTCCGCCCTGATTTGGCCCGCGACGGCGCTGCCGTCCGGGCGCCCGCCGCTGGTGCGCGCGTCGCCATGATTTGACCCCCGACTAATGTCTATTGACTATTGTTTTACGTATTGGTGGTCGCCAGCACTTCTTCGAGTGACGTGACGCCCTGTTTGACCTTGAGCAGGCCAGATTCCCGCAAAGATAGCACGCCGTCCCGGCGCGCCTGCTCGGCGATTTGCAGCGCCGTGCCGTGCGACAGAATGATCTGCTGCATCGCTTCCGTGATCGGCATGACCTGATAAATACCGCAGCGGCCCTTGTAGCCGCTGCCGTTGCAGCGCTCGCAGCCCACCGGGTGGTAGGGCTGCCAGCTGCCGTCCGTGTCGGCCTCGGTGAAGCCGGCGTCGAGCAGGGCCGGCTTGGGAATATCGCCGGCGCGCTTGCAGGTGCAGAGCCGGCGCGCCAGCCGCTGCGCCGTGATCATCAGCACCGAGGACGCGATGTTGAACGGCGCCACGCCCATGTTCATCAGGCGCGTGAGCGTGGTCGGGGCGTCGTTGGTGTGCAGCGTGGAGAGCACCAGGTGGCCCGTCTGGGCGGCCTTGATCGAAATATCGGCGGTTTCCAGGTCACGGATTTCGCCGACCATGATGATGTCCGGATCCTGCCGCAGGAACGACTTCAGCGCCGCCGCGAAGGTCAGGCCGGCCTTGTCGTTCACGTTCACCTGGTTGATACCGGGCAGCTGGATTTCCGCCGGATCCTCCGCCGTGGAAATGTTGATGTCGCCCTGGTTCAGCATGTTCAGGAACGTATAGAGCGACACCGTCTTGCCGCTGCCGGTGGGGCCGGTGACCAGCACCATCCCGTACGGCCGCTTGATCACCTCCAGCAGCAGTGCCTTCTGCGCGGGCTCGTAGCCGAGCTGGTCGATGTCGAGCTTGTCGGACGAGGATTCCAGAATCCGCATCACGATCTTCTCGCCGAACAGCGTGGGCAGCGTGGAGACGCGGAAGTCGATCGCTTTCTCGATGACCTCCTTGGCGTCCTTGTCCTTGGGCAGCGAGAGCAGCAGCTTCATGCGGCCGTCCTGCGGCACGCGCTTTTCCGAAATGTCCAGGCGCGACAGCACCTTGATGCGGGTGGCGACCTTGTCGCGGATGTCGAGCGGCGGGCGGGCCACTTCCTGCAGCACGCCGTCCACGCGGAAGCGCACGCGGTAGAAGAACTCGAACGGTTCGAAGTGCAAGTCCGACGCGCCGCGCTGGAATGCCTCGGTCAGCAGCTTCTGGAGGAAGCGCACCACGGGGGCGTCGTCGATCTCGTTGCCCGGCCCGCCCTTGCGGACGCCGGCCGCGGCCGCCACCGGATCGTATTCGATCATCTTGGTGGCGGTGGGCGTCACGGGCGAGATGTTCTTCATCGTCCCGAGCGCCTCGCCGGCGGCGCGCACGTGCTTCATCAGCTTGTCGTGCTCCACCACCACGGTTTCCACCGGCAGGTTGAATTTCTGCTTGATGGCGTCCACGCCGGCCTGGTTGGTCGGGTCGGACAGCGCCACGATGAGCCGGTTCTCACGGCGGCCCAGGGGCAGCAGGCGGTGGGCGTGGAATTCGCGATTGCCGGCCAGCGCGGGCGGCACGCGATTGAGGTTGTACTGGGCCAGGTCCAGCAGCGGTAGCTGGTACTTGTCGGCGGCGAAGATCGCCACGTCGTGGGCAGACATGGTGCCGCTGCCGATGATCTCGTCAATCAGCTGCGACTTCTTCTCCCGGGCCGATTGCTCGAGCTGCGCGAGTAGCGCGGGGGCGATCCGTCGGCTCTGGGCGAGCGCAAGGCCTARTGTCATGGCGAAATACGAGCGATRAGCGCGCGATCGGATGAAGCCGGCCGGCGGCGCGTTTGACTGCGGCGGGATCGGGTGCAGAGGGTCCCGGACCGGGGCAGTTTGCCGYCGGGGTCACTTTTTGTAAAGCGACGGGGCGGGCGCGTTGGCGTTTGCGCGACACGTCCGCAACCCTACTTGCGCGGGGGAGGGGGAAGGGGGGCGGGAAACGAAAAAAGCCTCACATTGCTGTGCGGCTTTTTCGTGGACATCACGCTGGCGCATGACATCGAAATCTGGTCGGGGTGAGAGGATTCGAACCTCCGGCCTCTACGTCCCGAACGTAGCGCTCTACCAGGCTAAGCTACACCCCGATTTCTTGGTACTGCTAGGGTTTTTTCGCGCTGACTTGTCGGTGCGTTGTTACGACTGACGTTGCAGCGAGAAAGCACACAAGTGTATCAGCGTTTCCTTCAGTTGGGAAGGGGGAAATTGCATTGCCGCCTTTTCCGCGGCTTCTGCTTCGCGCTGCGCGGCGGCAAACGTCACCTCCAGCGCGCCGCTGGCATGGATGGCCGAGAAGACTGCATCAAAGTGTTCCGTGCCGCCCTGGACGATGGCCTCGCGCGCGAGTTCGCGCTGTTCCGCGGTGCCGTGCTCGAGCAGGTGGAGCAGCGGCAGCGTGGGCTTGCCCTCGCGCAGGTCGTCGCCGGCGTTCTTGCCCATCTGCTCGGCGCTGGCCGTGTAGTCGAGCATGTCGTCGATCAGCTGGAATGCCGTGCCGATGCGGCGGCCGTACTCGGCCGCGGCTTCTTCCATGGCGGGGTCCGCGCCGGCCAGCACCGCGCCCAGTTCGGCCGAGGCTTCGAACAGCTTGGCGGTCTTGTAGCGGATCACCTGGAGGTAGCGCTCCACGGTCACGTCCGGGTCGTGCATGTTCAGCAACTGCAGGACCTCGCCCTCGGCAATCACGTTGGTCGCATTGGAGAGGATCTCCATGATGCGCATGCTGCCGGCCTCGACCATCATCTGGAAGGCGCGCGAATAGAGGAAGTCGCCCACCAGTACGCTGGCCGCGTTGCCGAACACCGCGTTGGCGGTCTGGCGGCCACGGCGCAACTCGGATTCGTCCACCACGTCGTCGTGGAGCAGCGTGGCGGTGTGGATGAACTCCACCACAGCGGCGAGTTCGTGATGGCGATGGCCCTCGTAGCCGAACGCGCGCGCCGAAAGCAGCAGGATGACCGGACGCAGCCGCTTGCCGCCCGCGCCGATGATGTATTCGCCGATCTGCTCGATCAGGGGCACTTCAGAAGACAGGCGGCGCCGGATGACGGCATCGACGGCGCGCATGTCGGCAGCGACCGGGGCAAGCAAGGCAGTGGCGGAAGACTGGGACAAGATGGAATCACCGGTTCGCAAAACCGGTGGATTATATGCGATCGCGGTGTCGCCATGGCCGCTTGCATGCGGCCAGAACGGCCCGGAAGGGGCGGCGCCTATCTATAATGACGGCATGAACAAGGCCCCTGCCTCCCGCAGGCAGGTCCGCCGCACCGCCTGGTGGGTGGCGTTTGCCGCCCTTGCCGGGTTCCTGCTCGCCGACCTGATCTGATCCGCATTCCGGCGCGAAGTGCGCCAGTCGCCGCTGCGCAACGCTCCGGCAGGCTATGTATTTGTTTCCGTTGGCTTTTCTTTGACCTTTCCGTATCGCGCCCTTTGCGCTTTCTGGAAAACTGGTCTACAATCGCCGGTTCCTTCGGTTGGTTTGCGCTGTATACGGCGAGCCGCCGGACGGCAAAGCAGCAAGTCGGCGCACGAAACGGCGCCGGTCCCGTGAGATACCGGGGCAGCATTCAACGTTTCATTCACATCGAGAGGTTCGACAATGTACGCGGTCGTAAAAACCGGCGGCAAGCAATACAAGGTTGCTGCTGGCGAAAAACTTAAAGTAGAACAGATACCGGCAGACATTGGCGCAGAAATCACGCTGGACCAGGTGCTCGCAGTGGGCGCCGGCGACCAAATCAAGTTTGGTACGCCGCTGGTGAGCGGGGCTTCCGTCAAGGCTACCGTGATCTCCCAGGGTCGTCACGACAAGGTGAAGATCTTCAAGATGCGCCGTCGCAAGCACTACCAGAAGCGCCAGGGCCATCGTCAGAATTACACCGAACTGCGCATCGAAGCCATCGTTGCCTGAGCATTGCTCGGACAACAGGTATTCAACGCAATCAGGTAAACAGGAGTTAAGACATGGCACAGAAAAAAGGCGGCGGTTCCACGCGGAACGGCCGTGATTCGGAATCGAAGCGTCTGGGCGTGAAGGTGTACGGTGGCCAGGCCATCAACGCCGGCGGCATCATCGTTCGCCAACGCGGCACTCGCGTGCACGCTGGTGATAACGTGGGTATCGGCAAGGACCACACCCTGTTCGCACTRGTGGACGGTCACGTGCAGTTCGCCGTCAAGGGCGCTGCCAAGAAGCAGCAAGTCAGCGTCGTTCCGGCGGCCTGATAACAGCCTTTGCAGCCCGAAGGCCCCGCAACACTTGCGGGGCCTTTTCATTTCTGGCATGAATAAAGCCGGCCCGMTCCATCTGGGAAGACCAATATGAAGTTCATCGACGAAGCCCGAATCGAGGCGATTGCCGGCAATGGCGGCAACGGGAGTGCGTCGTTCCGGCGCGAGAAGTTTGTGCCCTTCGGTGGCCCCGATGGCGGTGACGGCGGGCGGGGCGGCAGCGTGTTCGCGCAGGCCGACCGCAATATCAACACCCTGATCGACTACCGCTACTCCAAGAAGCACGTGGCCCGTAACGGCGAGAACGGCCGTGGCGCGGATTGCTACGGCGCTGCCGGCGAGGACGTCACGCTGCGCATGCCGGTCGGTACGCTGATCATGGACATGGACACCGGCGAGGTCATCGCCGACCTGACCGAGCACGGCCAGACCGTGTGCCTGGCCGAAGGCGGCATGGGCGGCTGGGGCAACCTCCACTTCAAGTCGAGTACCAACCGCGCGCCGCGCCAGCAGGTCGACGGCAAGCCCGGCGAGCGCCGCATGCTGCGGCTCGAACTCAAGGTGCTGGCCGACGTGGGCCTGCTCGGCATGCCGAACGCGGGCAAGTCGACGTTCATCTCGCATATCTCGAACGCGCGTCCCAAAGTGGCCGACTATCCGTTCACGACGCTGCATCCGAACCTCGGCGTGGTCCGTGTGGACCACGAGCAATCGTTCGTGGTGGCGGACATTCCCGGCCTGATCGAAGGCGCCGCCGAAGGTGCCGGGCTGGGTCACCAGTTCCTGCGCCACCTGCAGCGCACGGGCCTCTTGCTGCACATTGTGGACATCGCCCCGTTCGACGAGAACGTCGATCCGGTGGCCGAGGCGCGTGCCATCGTCAACGAATTGAAGAAGTACGACGAAACGCTGTACGAGAAGCCGCGCTGGCTGGTGCTGAACAAGCTCGATGTGGTGCCGGATGAAGAGCGCGCCACGCGCATGAAGGACTTCGTCAAGCGCTACAAGTGGAAGGGGCCCGTGTTCCACATTTCGGCGCTGACTGGCGAGGGCTGCCGTGAGCTGATCTACGCGATCAAGGACCATCTGGCCGCGATCAAGGCCGAAGAGGCCGCCGCGCTGGCCGAGCCCGATATCCGTCTGGACGACCGCCTGCACAACGTGGCGCCCGATGCCGGCGCTGGCGATCAGGGTGATCAGGGCAACCAGGCCTGACGCCTTGCGGCGAGGGCTAGCCAGTACCGCAGAATAACCAGAACACCCCGGCACCCGGAGACAGGATCCTCGCCATGCAATCGGTCATCGCCCAGGCAAAACGCATTGTCGTCAAGGTAGGCTCGAGCCTGGTCACCAATGATGGGAAGGGGCTGGACCACGACGCCATCGCGCGCTGGGCAGCCCAGATCGCCAAGCTGCGCGGCGCCGGCAAGGAAGTGGTGCTGGTCAGCTCCGGCGCCATCGCCGAAGGCATGCAGCGCCTGGGCTGGGTGCGCCGGCCCAAGGAAATCCACGAATTGCAGGCCGCTGCCGCCGTCGGGCAGATGGGGCTGGCCCAGGTCTACGAAAGCCAGTTCGGGCGCTACGGCATCCGCACCGCGCAGGTGCTGCTGACCCACGCCGACCTGGCCGACCGGGAACGCTACCTGAACGCGCGCTCCACGCTGCTGACGCTGCTCTCGCTCGGCGTGGTGCCGATCATCAACGAGAACGATACGGTCGTGACCGACGAAATCAAGTTCGGCGACAACGACACGCTGGGCGCGCTCGTCACCAACCTGATCGAAGGCGACGCACTGGTCATCCTGACCGACCAGCGCGGGCTGTACACGGCCGATCCGCGCAAGGACCCGAACGCCAGGTTCGTGGACGAGGCGCTGGCCGGCACGCCGGAACTGGAAGCCATGGCGGGCGGTGCCGGGACGTCGATCGGGCGGGGCGGCATGCTGACCAAGATCCTGGCGGCCAAGCGCGCGGCGAAGTCCGGCGCCCACACCACCATCGCCTCGGGCCGTGAGGCCGACGTGCTGGGCCGGCTGGCCGAAGGCGAGGCCATCGGCACCCAGTTGCTGGCGCCGACCGGCCGCCTGACCGCGCGCAAGCAGTGGATGGCAGATCACTTGCAGCTGCGCGGCCGGGTGGTCATCGATAACGGTGCGGTGGAGAAGTTGACCAGCGGCGGCAAGTCGCTGCTGCCGATTGGCGTGGTGGAGGTGCAGGGCGAATTTGCGCGTGGCGAGGTGATCGCCTGCGTGAGCCCGGCTGGCCACGAGGTGGCGCGCGGCATCACCAACTATTCGAGCGCCGAGGCGCGGCTGATTGCCCGCAAGCCTTCGTCCGAGATCGAATCGGTGCTGGGCCACCTGAACGAGCCGGAGCTGATTCACCGGGACAACCTCGTACTCGTCTGATTTCTGACGACAAACCGAGGCAAGATGAAGCAAAACGGCGAGGCCCCAGGGCCTCGCCGTTTTGCATTCCAGCCTTGCCGAAGCGCCGGGTTAGCGGCGCGGCGCGTAGGCGCGCAGGTCCTTGATCATCTTCTCCGGGCTGCCGGCCACGGTGCGGCCTTCGCAGAAGAAGTCGGTGGCCAGCGCGGCCGGGTAGGCGTTGCGGGCGCGGGTTTCCATCCGATACCAGGTGTCGCGGTCGTCGGCCCGGTTCGGAATCCAGGCCGTGGCGCCCTGCGGCAGGGTGGCGTAGAGCTTGCGCTCGAACGCGTCGCAGCGCATGCCTTCGTAGTTCACATTGCGTCCGCCGCCGGGGCTGGTGATGACCACGGTGAAGCGCACCACCTTGTCCGGGCCCACGCTGATGGACTTGCTGTCCACTGCGAAGCGGAAATCCCCGCTGCCGTTGACCGAGAACGGAATCAGGTCCGCTTCCTGGGGCAGCGCCGGCAGGCCGGTGTCGGCCTCCTTGAATACCTTTTCCTCGAACGGGTTGACCCAGGTGGACTCTTCCTCGGGCAGGCCCTTGCTGGTGGTCTTGCAGCCGGCCAGCGCCAGGCAGGCGGCGGCGAGCAACAGACCGGCGCGCACGCGCCGGCCGGTGAAACTAGTCATCGGAACTCCGTTGGGTAGGTGCCGGGCTGGCCGGCGAAGCGGGCACGGCTTCCTGGATCGCCGTGGCGGCGGTCTCAGGCACGACGCCGGACACAGCCATTGGCTCTTCCGGGCGTGCGTCGTCCCCATGCCGGCCCTCGCCGCCATGGTGCCCGTTGTGGCCAGGATGGCCGTGATTCCCGTGGAAACCATGGTGACCATGGGTGCCATAGGGACTCAGCGGCGCGCGGCCACGATTCAGGAAGCGCGACAACTCGGTCAGCGCCATCTGGTAGACATCGCGCTTGAATTCGATGACCGCGTCCAGCGGCACCCAGTACTGGCTCCAGCGCCAGGCGTCGAATTCGGGATGGTCCGTGGCACGCAGGTGGATGTCGCAATCGCGGCAGACCATGCGCAACAGGAACCAGATCTGCTTCTGGCCCTTATAGTGGCCGCGGATTTCGCGGCGGATGAACTTGTCCGGCACCTCATAACGCAACCAGTCGCGCGTGCGACCGACGATCCTGACGTGCTCCGGAAGCAGGCCGACTTCTTCCTGCAGCTCGCGGTACATGGCCTGTTCCGGCGTTTCGCCGTACTTGATGCCGCCCTGCGGAAACTGCCAGGAGTGTTCGCCGATTCGCTTGCCCCAGAAAACCTCGTTGCGTGCGTTGATGAGGATGATGCCGACGTTCGGGCGAAAGCCTTCACGATCGAGCATGACTGCACCTCGAATCCTTTAGAATTACGTCGATTATAAAGGAAGCGCGCGGGTCGGCCTGACGCCGGGAATGCTGGTTTTCCCCGAGCGGGAAGGGCAGTTTCCGGCGCGTCCCGCCAAATGAAATGCCGCGCCTGGCCAGGCCGGCGCTGCCGGGCACTGCCCGACTCACGAGAAAGCAACGGATGAAAGCCTCGCAATTCTTCATTTCCACCCTCAAGGAAGCCCCCGCCGACGCGGAAATCGTGTCGCACAAACTCATGATGCGGGCTGGCATGATCAAAAAGGTCGGCGCCGGCATCTACAGCTACATGCCGGTGGGGCTGCGCGTGATCCGCAAGGTGGAGAACATCGTCCGCGAGGAAATGAACCGCGCCGGCGCCCTGGAACTGTCGATGCCCGTGATCCAGCCGGCCGAACTCTGGCAGGAGACCGGCCGCTGGGACAAGATGGGCCCCGAGCTGCTGCGCCTGAAAGACCGCCACGAGCGCGATTTCGTCATGCAGCCGACTTCCGAGGAAGTGGTTACGGACATCGCCCGCAGCGACATCCGCAGCTACAAGCAGCTCCCGGTGAACTTCTATCAGATTCAGACCAAGTTCCGCGACGAGCGCCGGCCCCGCTTCGGCATCATGCGTGGCCGCGAGTTCACCATGAAGGACGCCTATTCCTTCGACCGGGACCTGGACGGCCTGAAGGGCTCGTACCGCAACATGTACGACACCTACACGCGCATCTTCCAGCGTTTCGGCCTGGAATTCCGCGCTGTGGCGGCCGATAACGGCGCCATCGGCGGCTCGGGCTCGCACGAGTTCCACGTGATCGCCGATACCGGCGAGGACGCCATCGTCTACTGCCCCACCTCGGAATACGCCGCCAACATGGAAGCCGCCGAGGCGCTGCCGCTGGACGCCGCCCGTCCCGCGCCGGCCGAGGCCATGGCCAAGACCCACACCCCGGGCAAGGCCAAGTGCGAGCACGTCGCCGAATTCCTGAACATGCCGCTGGTGCGCACGGTGAAGTCGATCGTGCTGGCCAAGGACACCGACGCCGGSGCCGAGATCTGGCTGCTGCTGTTGCGTGGCGACCACGAACTGAACGAGGTCAAGGCGTCGAAGGTGCCGGGCCTGCTAGATTTCCGTTTCGCGACCGAGAACGAGATCGTCGACACCTTCGGCTCGCCCCCCGGCTACCTCGGCCCGATCGGCACGAAGAAGCCGGTGAAGCTGGTGGCGGACCGCACGGTGGCCAACATGGCCGATTTCTGCTGTGGCGCCAATGACCGCGACTACCACTACACTGGCGTGAACTGGGGCCGCGACCTGCCCGAGCCGATCGTGGCGGACCTGCGCAACGTGGTGGCCGGCGACGCCTCGCCGGACGGCAAGGGCACGCTGGAGATCTGCCGGGGCATCGAGGTGGGCCACGTGTTCATGCTCGGCACCCGGTATTCCGAGTCGATGAGCGCCACCTACCTCGACGAGAACGGCAAGACCCAGCCGATGCAGATGGGCTGCTACGGCATTGGCGTGACGCGGATTCTTGGCGCTGCCATCGAACAGAACTACGATGAGCGCGGCATCATCTGGCCGGCCGCCATCGCCCCGTTCGCGGTGGTGGTCTGCCCGGTCGGCTACGACCGCAACGAAGCTGTGCGCGCGGAAGCCGACCGCATCCATGCCGAGCTGCTGGCGGCCGGTGTCGATGTGATCCTGGACGACCGTGGCGAGCGCCCCGGCGTGATGTTTGCCGACTGGGAACTGATCGGCGTGCCGCACCGTGTGGTGGTGGGCGACCGTGGCCTGAAGGAAGGCAAGGTCGAATACCAGGGCCGCCGCGACGCCCAGGCCACCCCGGTGGCCGTGGCTGACGTGGTGGGCCATGTGCGCACCCAGCTGGCCAGCTGAAATCCGCTGTTGAAGTAAGGAAAAGGAAGCCGATGCACGCGTCACGCCTGTTCACCCCCCGCCGCTGGTCCGTGCTGGCCGGCGGCCTGCTGCTGGCCGTCGCGGCGGCCACGGCCCATGCGGGGGCGCAGAAGGAGGAGGCGCTGGCCGACTCCGTGCGCGGCGCGCTGGCGGCGGCCATTGCCGATGGCAGGCCCGTCCGCCCGGCGTTCGCCTCGGGCGGCGAGCGGCTCGGCTACCTGAAATGGCTGGGCGAGATGTCGCGCCGGCTCGAATCCCGGATTCCCGAGCCGCAGATCCGCGTGGAACTGATCGAGACGGTCTACTACGAGGCCAAGCGGGCCGGGCTGGAGCCGTCGCTGGTGCTCGGGCTGGTCCAGGTGGAAAGCGGCTTCCGGAAATATGCGATCAGCTCGGCCGATGCACGTGGGCTGATGCAGGTCATGCCGTTCTGGGTGCGTACCATCGGCGACAGCGACGTGCGCAAGCTGTTCCACCTCCAGAGCAACCTGCGCTACGGCTGCACCATCCTGCGCCACTACCTGGACCGCGAGAACGGCGACCTGTTCCTGGCGCTCGGCCGCTACAACGGCAGCCGGGGCCGGCCGGAGTACCCGAACGCCGTGCTGGGCGCGTGGAAGCGCTGGCAGTATTCGGAATCGACGGTGACGATCGCCGGCGACCCGGGCGCAGCCGCCGTGCCGCCGCCGGCCACCTCGCGCCGCCTGCCGCCGGAGTCCCCCGCGCGCAACCCGTTTTCGCCGCAGCGACTGGCCAATCCGTCATGACATTCGACTCCCGCACCGACGCTGCCGGGGCCGCCGGGCAGGGCTACCACGCCTCCTCGCCGGAACTGGAGCGCTGGCTGGCCCGCCATATCAAGCAGGGATTCAACGCCGATGCGCTGGTGCTGTCGATGCAGCGCGCCGGCTACGACGCGACCTTCGCCCGGGCCATGGTGGCCGATGCGCTGGGCCAGCCGCACCCGGCCACCACCGACGCCACCAAGGCGCCCGCCGCCCGGGTACGGCCGAAGTCCGACATGGTGGGCCCGGACCCCGCCGGCAACGCCATCCGCGACGMGGGCCGGGACATCCCGGTGCTGTTCCGCATCGAGGCGCCGCGCGTGATGCTGCTCCAGGGCCTGCTCAGCGAGGCCGAGTGCGACGCCCTGGTGGCGCTCTCGCGTGACCGCATGCAGCGCTCGTCCGTCGTCAATCCCGCCACGGGTGACGAGAACGTCCACGAGGCCCGTACCAGCACCGGCGCGATGTTCCAGGTCGGCGAGCACCCGCTGCTCGAAGTGCTGGAGGCACGCATCGCCGCCGTGACCGGCGTGCCGATGGAGCACGGCGAGGGCTTCCAGGTGCTCAACTACAAGCCTGGCGCCGAATACCAGCCGCACTACGACTATTTCAATCCGAAGAATCCGGGCGAGGCGCGCCAGATGGCCGTGGGCGGCCAGCGCGTGGCCACGCTGGTGATCTACCTGAACAGCACGCCGGCCGGCGGCGCCACCACCTTCCCGCGAATCGGGCTGGATGTGGCCCCGGTCAAGGGCAATGCTGTGTTTTTCAGCTACAAGCTGCCGGACGGCACGCTGGACGACCGCACGCTGCACGGCGGCATGCCGGTGGTGTCAGGGGAGAAGTGGATTGCCACCAAGTGGTTGCGCGAGCGGCCGTACCGGGTCGGAAGCTGAGTCCGACGGACGGCCGCGCGCCGTAAATCAGGCCAGTCCGGGAGTCAGACCAGCGCGCGGATGGCGCCGAGGTTGCGCCAGTAGCCCTTCACATCCATGCCGCAGCCGAAGACGTAGCGGTCTGGCACCTTGAAGCCGCAGAAGTCCGGGTGCATCGGCTTGGCCTTGAGCAGGGTCTTCTCGCACAGCACGGCGGCGTGGAATTCCTTGGCGCCCATGTCGAGAATGCGCTCGCGGATGGCCGCCATGGTCTCGCCTTCGTCGAGGATGTCGTCCAACACCAGCACCACCCGGTCCTTGACCGACTCGCGCGGCGCCACGCGCCATTGCATCTCGCCGCCCACCGTCTTGTTGTTGTAGCGCGACAGGTGGATGTAGTCGAATTCCAGCGGAAACTGCAGCTTCGGCAGCAGCATGCCGGTGAAGACCACCGCGCCGCCCATCACCGACAGCACGAGCGGGAAGGCATCGCCCATGCGCGCGGTGATGTCATCGGCCATGCGGTCCAGCGAATCCTGCACTTCCGCGGCGCTAACGATTTCCTCGGAGCTGGCCCAGAGTTCGCGGGCCTGGTCTGCGGTCATCATCATGTCTCTGTCCTTATATCTGTGGGTCTGGGCGATGCTTAGCGGTTGAACAGGCCCTTCATGCCGCCCTTCATCCCGCCCATCTGGCGCATCATCTTCATCATGCCGCCGCCCTTGAGCTTCTTCATCATGCCCTGCATCTGCTCGAACTGGTTCAGCAGGCGGTTCACTTCCTGCACCGGCACGCCGGCGCCGGCCGCGATGCGGCGCTTGCGGCTGGCCTTGATCAGCTCCGGCTTGGCGCGCTCGGCGGCGGTCATGCTGTTGATGATGCCCTCCATGCGGCGCACCGACTTCTCGGCCTGATCCATATTGGCGCCCTGCGCCTGCTGGGCGAACTGGGCCGGCAGCTTGTCCACCAGGCTGCCGATGCCGCCCATCTTCTTCATCTGGCCGATCTGCGCCTTGAAGTCCTCGAGATCGAACCCGCCGGTCTTCTTGATCTTCTTGGCGAGCTTCTCGGCGGCGTCCATATCCACGCCGCGCTGGGCTTCCTCCACCAGCGCGAGGATGTCGCCCATGCCCAGGATGCGCTGGGCCATGCGGTCGGGGTAGAACGGCTCCAGGCCGTCGAGCTTCTCGCCCACCCCCACGAACTTGATCGGACGACCCGTAATGTGACGTACAGACAACGCGGCACCGCCGCGTGCGTCGCCATCGAGCTTGGTCAGGACCACGCCGGTCAGCGGCAGCGCGTCGTTGAACGCCTTGGCGGTGTTCACGGCATCCTGGCCGAGCATGGCGTCGACCACGAACAGCGTTTCCACCGGTTTCAGCTCGGCGTGCAGCGCGGCGATTTCCGCCATCATCGCCTCGTCGATACCGAGCCGGCCGGCCGTATCGACGATCAGCACGTCGTGGTAGTGCTTGCGGGCCCAGTCCAGCGCCGCGCGGGCGATGTCCACGGGCTTCTGGTCCGGCTCGGACGGGAAGAAGTCGGCGCCAACCTGCTCGGACACCGTGCGCAGCTGGGCGATGGCGGCGGGGCGATACACGTCGCACGACACCGTCAGCACCTTCTTCTTCTTGTTCTCCTTAAGCCACTTGGCGAGCTTGCCGGAGGTGGTGGTCTTGCCCGCGCCCTGCAGGCCGGCCATCAGGATGATCGCTGGCGGCTGGACGTTCAGGTTCAGTTCGCCCGATTTCTGCTCGCCCGGCTTGGGGTCGACGGCTTCGTCGCCGCCGATGACCGCGGTCAGCTCGCGCTGGACCACGCCGACGAGGGCCTGGCCCGGGGTGAGGCTGCTGACGACTTCCTCGCCGAGCGCCTTTTCCTTGACGCGGGCGACGAACTCGCGCACCACGGGCAGCGCCACGTCGGCTTCGAGCATGGCAAGGCGCACTTCGCGCAGCATCTCGGCGGTGTTGGCCTCGGTCAGTCGGGCCTCGCCGCGCATGGTCTTGACGACCCGCGCCAGGCGTTGTGTGAGGTTATCCAGCATGGCAGTGGGGAGAGGTTCGGCTCGTGATTCGGCGTGGATGGGGCGCGCGCGTGGCGTTGTCGTGAGGCATCACGGACAAGGGCACGAGGGACAGGCCCTAGGGTAAACTGCGCAAATGGCCATTGTACTGTATGCCTTGACGGCACTTCTCTATTGCGGCCTGGCCTTTCACGGCTGGGCAACGCGCAACCCCCGGCTGGCGGCCGCTGGCGGGGGAGCTGTCGGTCATCCGGGCCATCCGGGCCCCGGCGGGCGCCCTGGCGCCGCCACGGCCGTGTTGATGGCGCCGCCCGGCGATGGCCGCGCGGACGGCCAGCCCGCATGGTGGCACGCCGTGGTGCTCGGCGCGCTGGTCAGCCACGGCATGCTGCTGCACGAAACCATCTTCCCGGCAGACCGCATGATGTTCGGCTTCGCCTTCGCGCTCTCCGCCATGCTGTGGCTGGGCGTGGGCATCTACTGGATCGAAAGCTTCTTCTTCTCGCTGGCCGGGCTCGGCCTGATCGTCTTTCCGGTGGCGATGCTGGCCGGCCTGATGCCGCTGGCCTTCCCGGGCGCGCAGATCCTCGGCTACGCCGCGCGGCCGCTGTTCAAGCTCCATTTCGTCATCGCCAACGTGGCCTATGGGCTGTTCACGCTGGCGGCGTTCCACGCCTTCCTGATGCTGCTGGCCGAGCGCCGGCTCCATGGCTTCAACCGGCCGACCAGCGCCGAAGCATCGTCCGGGCAATGGCTGGGCCGCTGGCTGGACCTGCTGCCGCCGCTGCTGACGCTGGAAAAGCTGCTGTTCCGGCTGATCGCGGCGGGCTTCGTGCTGCTGACGCTGACCATCCTGTCCGGCTTCCTGTTCTCCGAGCAGCTGTTCGCCCGGGCCTTCCGCGTGGACCACAAGACCGTGTTCGCGATCCTGTCCTGGGCGATGTTCGGCGGCATCCTGGTCGGCCGGCATTTCCGGGGCTGGCGCGGGCGCACCGCCCTGCGCTGGGTCATCGCCTCGTTCGGCATCCTGCTGCTGGCCTACGTGGGCAGCCGCTTCGTGATCGAAGTGGTGCTGCACCGCCTCTCCTGATCTAGTGATCTCCTGATCGTCATCGCCCCCATGGCAAGAATCTTCCTCCTGCTGGCCGTTGTGCTGGCGATCATCTGGTGGCTGCGCCAGCGCGCGGCCGCCCGCGACGCGCACGAGCAGCCGACCGCCCGCCCTGGCCCGGCGCAGCGCAAGACCGAAGGCGCGGCATCGTCCGAGCCGATGGTCCAGTGCGCCCAGTGCGGCGTGCACCTGCCGCGTGGCGAGGCCATCGGCTGGAACGGCCTGCACTACTGCCGGCGCAGTCATCTGCCCGATGGCTCGGAGATGTCCGGCCATGGCGACACCGACGCGCGCCCATGACCTCGCGCCGCTCGGCCTGGTCCCGCYTCAACGGCTGGCGCGTGCTGGTCGAGCTGTGGCGCCAACCCGAGCCGCCTGAATTCCACTGGCGCCTGCTGCGCTATTTCTGCTGGACCCGCGCGGCCGTGGCGCTGCTGCTGGTGGGCTACGTGTGGCTGCCGCTGGAACGCGCCGCGCCGGATCCTGGCGTGGCCGCCGGTGCCGCGGCCACCCTCGCCGCCAATCCGCGCATGGCCGCCGCGCTGCCGGTGGTGCTCCCCTACCTCTGCATCGCCATGGTCACGCTGGTGGGCACGCTGTGGCGCCGCCATTTCCATGTGCGCGTGCGCGTGCAGGTGATGGTCGACCTGGCGCTGCTGGCCGGGATCTTCGCGGTGGTGGGCCGGCTGGGCAGCCACGCCGAAGGTCTCGCCATGATCTTCCTGCTGCCGGCGCTCGAGGCCGGGGCGTTGACCAGCCTGATGTTCGCGCTGTTCACGGCGGCGGTGTCGGCGCTGGTGGTAATGGGCCAGCCCTTCGTGCAGACGCTGCTGGTGCGCCAGGCCGATGCCAACCTGCTCGGTTCCGGCCTGTTCGGCCTGGTGTTCATGATCGCCGCGCTGGTGATGTACATGCTCGCCAACCGGCAGATCGCCCAGGAGCAGATTGCGCTGGCGCGCGAGCAGGAACTGCGCCTGCAGCARCTGGTGAACCGGCTYATGGTCAACGACATGCAGGACGGCGTGATGCTGGTGCGCGCCAACGGCGTGGTGGTGGCCGCCAACCCCGCGGCCGTGGTGCTGCTGGGCGTGCAGCCGCACGAGCGGATCCGGGAAGGGCAGGTGCGCGCCGGCGAGCGCGACAAGGTGCTGTTCGACCTGCGCCGCATCCCGCGCCTGCAGCCGCTGATGGAAATGCTGCGCGACTGGATCCAGACCAATGACGATGTGCCGCGCATCCTGCAGCTACTGCCGCTGCCGTCGCGCCCGTCGGCGCTGGGTGGGCCGATGCTGCATACCCGCCTGCGGCTGCGCTTCGTGCTGCCGGGGCTGGCCGGGCTGCGCTCCACGCTGGGCGGGGCGCTGACCGCGCCGAGCGCGCTCGATACCGTCGGCTGGAACGACATGTCGCCCGAAGGCGCGGCCCGGCTGCGTCTGGCCATCGCCCAGAACGAGGCCATGGCCTGGAGCCCCGAGGACGAGACGCTGCTGCGCAGCGAGATGCGCGACACGGTGCTGGTCCACATCGAAAGCTGGGAACGGATTGCCGAGCAGGTGCAGCAGGAGAAACTTGCCGGCATGGGCCGACTGGTGGCCAGCGTGGCGCACCAGATCCGCAACCCGCTCGCGGCCATCAGCCAGGCCAACGAGCTGCTGGCCGATTCCGGGGCGGGCGAGGGCAATATCGACGCCCGGCTGCTGCGCATCATCAGCGACAACGTGCGCCGGCTCGATCAGGTGGTGTCCGATGTGCTGCAACTCTCGCGCCGCCCCCGCACCGGCCACAGCGCGGTGGAGCTGGGCCAGGCGCTGCCCGAGATCGTGGAACGCTGGCGGCTGGAGATGCGCTCGCGCGGCGGCCCGCGCGCCGATATCAACGCCAATGCCATCCGCCTCGCCGTGGACCTGCAACGCCCGGTGATCTTCGATGCCGCGCAACTGCAGCAGGTGCTCGGCAACCTGCTCGATAACGCCTGGCGCTATTGCAGCCGGCTGCCGGGCGCCATCCGTCTGCTGGCCCATGCGCTGGATCAGCACCATGCCGAACTGATCGTCTGGAACGATGGCGCCGAGGTCACGCGCGAGCAGCAGCGCAGCCTGTTCGAGCCGTTCTTCACCAGCAACGCCCAGGGCACCGGGCTGGGCCTGTTCATGGCGCGCGAGCTGTGCGGCGCCAATGACGCCCAGGTGCGCTACGGCACCATCGCGCTGGAACCGTTGCTGGATCGCACAGGGCTGCTCGGGCCCGGCGCTCGCGATACACTGCCGGCCAAGGCGTTCGTGCTGACGATGCGGATCGAGACGCCCGACGTTGTAACGGCCGCCCAGGCCTGATCCGCCGCCCCCCGCAACCCAACCCCCACGCCATGTCCGCCAGACCGCCCGTTCCCGATCCGATTCTCGTCATCGACGATGAGGCCGACCTGCGCGAGCTGCTGGACATCTCGCTGCGCCGCATGGGGCACGACGTGGTGATGGCCGGCTCGCTGGCCGAGGCGCGGCTGCGACTGGCGGAGCGCCGCTACAGCCTGGTGCTGACCGATATGCGGCTCGGCGACGGGCTGGGCATCGACATCGTGCGGCAACTGTCGGCCTCGCCCGAGCGCACGCCGGTGGCCGTGATCACCGCCTACGGCAGCGCCGACAATGCCGTCGATGCCCTCAAGGCCGGGGCGTTCGACTACATCGCCAAGCCGGTGTCGCTCGACCAGCTACGCACCCTGATCCTGAACGCGCTGGGTCGCCAGCAGCGCGGCGCGGCGGAGGGCGGCGCGCGCAGCGCCGAGGCTGCCGAGGCCGCTGAAGCCGCCGACCGCGCCGCCGGCCTGCTGCCGGGGCTGTCCCCGGCCATGCAGGACGTGCGCCGCTCGCTGTCGCGGCTGGCGCGCAGCATGGCGCCGGTGGTGATCAGTGGCGAATCGGGCAGCGGCAAGGAGCGCGCGGCGCGCGCCATCCACGCCGTGAGCGCGCGCGCCGCGCACCCGTTCGTGGCCGTGAACTGCGGGGCGATTCCCGAGACGCTGATGGAGTCGGAATTCTTCGGCTACGTGAAGGGCGCGTTCACGGGCGCCGACGCCGAGCGCGGCGGCTTCTTCCACGCCGCGCACGGCGGCACGCTGCTGCTGGACGAGGTGGCGGACCTGCCGCTGACCATGCAGGTAAAGCTGCTGCGCGCGTTGCAGGAGCGGCGCGTGCGCAAGATCGGCGCCAGTCGGGAAGACACCGTGGACGTGCGCGTGATGTGCGCGAGCCACAAGGATCTGGCTGCGATGGTCGCCGCCGGATCGTTCCGCCAGGACTTGTACTACCGCCTGAACGTGCTGGAGCTGCGCATGCCGACGCTGCGCGAGCGGGGCGAGGACATTCCGGTGCTGGCGCAGGTCATCCTCGAACACCTGGCCGTGCGCTACGGCGATGCGCGCCCGCGCCGGCTGTCCGGCCCGGCGCTGGCGCGGCTGGCGGCGTACCGCTTCCCCGGCAACGTGCGGGAACTCGAAAACCTGCTGGAACGCGCTTACGCCTTCGCCGAATCGGACGAGATCGCGGTGGCGGACCTCGGGCCGCTCGAAGCCGGCGTGGATCGCGCCAGCCTGCTGCAAGGCGCGCCCGTGCCGGTGCCGGAGACCGCGCCGACCGGTTATGAGACCTGGGGCAGCCCGGCCTGGTCGGCGGCCAGCCTGACGGCGCCGGAGGCGGGGGGTGCCGTGGCCGAGGCGCCGCCGCCGCCCCAGCCATCCATCGATCCGATGGTCGATGCGTTGCGCGACGTCACGTTCCCCATCGACCTGCCGGCCCGGCTCGAGGCCCTCGAGCGCGAATTGATCCTGCGCGCGCTGCGCCAGACCGGCTTTAATCGCACCACGGCCGCGCCGCTGCTGGGTTTGAATTTCCGCCAGCTGCGCTACCGCATCCAGCAACTCGAGATCCGCGACGAACGCGAAGGGCGCGATGGCCGGGAAGGGCGCGACGACAGCGAATCGATGGCGGAAGGCGAGGGCCGCGATGGCTGACGTGRCCGCAGACTGGCTGCCAGACGCCGACGGCTGGGTGCCGGCCGCGCGCCGCGTGCCATCGCCCAACTTCGACACCCGCCCCGAGGGCATGCCCGTCGACGTGGTGGTGCTGCACAACATCAGCCTGCCGCCGGGCCAGTTCGGCACGGGCGACATCGAGGCGTTCTTCCAGAACCGGCTCGACACCGCCCGCCACCCGTTCTTCGAAACGATCCGCGACGTCCGCGTCTCCGCCCACTTCCTGATCACCCGCGAGGGCGAGTTGGTGCAGTTTGTGGCGTGTACGCAACGTGCCTGGCATGCGGGCCAGTCAGCCTATTGCGGCCGCCAGCGCTGCAACGACTTCTCCATCGGCATCGAAATCGAAGGCGCCGACGACCAGCCCTTCACCCTGGGCCAATACGACACCGCCGCCCGAATCGTCGCCGCCCTGCGCACGACCTACCCGATCACCGGCATCGCCGGCCACAGCGACATCGCCCCCGGCCGCAAAACCGACCCCGGCCCGCACTTCGACTGGGACCGATTCGCCAGACTGGCCGATGTGACGCCAGCGCTGCTGCCTTATCGACGGGGTGGWTCCTGACCCGCCGCCCCCTTGTGCACGATGCCTCATATTCAGGCATTCGCCCGCGTGACAGCGATGTGAAATCCCCACACTTGGGCCGCCTATCGGCGACTCGCCACGATTAAAAAATTTTAGAAAATTTGTGCGGTGGCGCACGGGCCGCCGCCATCCCTTGGCGTAGCGCGGCTTGCGGGAATGTGGCGCCGCCGCACACCCCGTCCCCAGACCGGCATCTGACTTGTCAAGACTGGTCTTTCCGATTCGTTTCACTATACTTAGCCCAGTTTTTCGCAGTGACCACTATATCTAGTGGTACTACCGGGGAACCGGCCGAGGTGTGAAGCCTGCGCCGCAATGGATTGCGACGCCGGCGCCACAGTAGTGACGCGGCCGGCGGTATCGCAAGAGTCCCTAGCAGAATGAACGCCTGTGCAGTTTGGTTCTCGCCCCGGCAAGGCCGGTGTCGAGTGTCTTCTGAAGCGCATTTTGCTAGGGACTTTGTCACTTCATTACAAGGGTTAAAACAGGAGTTACCTCATGCAAACGGCCCAGAACGAACAACAAAACACGGGATCGGCTGGCGTTGTCGGCGCCGCCGGAACGTCGCAGCAGACCCCCGCCGCTGCCGGCGCCAACTATCAGGACTACAAGCTCATCCGCCGCAATGGGGCCGTGGTGGCGTTCGAGCCGAACAAGATTGCCGTCGCCGTGACCAAGGCCTTCCTGGCCGTGAACGGCGGCCAGGGCGCTGCCTCCGCGCGCGTGCGCGAGATCGTGGAACAGGTCACCCAGAACGTGGTGCGCGCGCTGCTGCGCAGCCGGCCGAACGGCGGCACCTTCCATATCGAGGACGTGCAGGACCACGTGGAACTGGCGCTGATGCGCTCGGGCGAGCATGAAGTGGCCCGTGCCTACGTGCTGTATCGCGAGAAGCGCACCCAGGAGCGCGCGCAGGCCAATGCGCAGACCGTGGCGCGTGTGCAACAGGGCGTGGCCTTCAACGTGAACGACAACGGCGTGAGCCGCGTGCTGGATCTGGCCGCGCTGCACGAGCTGATCGACACCGCCTGCAGCGGCCTGGGCAACGGCGTGAGCGCCGAGCCGATCCTGAAGGAAACGCTCAAGAACCTGTACGACGGCGTGCCGCTGAGCCAGGTGTACGACTCCGCCATCCTGGCCGCGCGTACCCTGATCGAGAAGGACCCGGACTACAGCCAGGTCACCGCCCGYATCCTGCTGCACACGATCCGCAAGGAAATCCTCGGCGGCGAAGTGACGCAGGCCGAGATGGGCTCGCGCTACGCCGAGTACTTCCCGAAGTTCATCGCCCGCGGCATTCAGGCCGAACTGCTGGACGAAAAGCTGGCCACGTATGACCTGGCCCGCCTGGGCGCGGCGCTGGACGCCTCGCGCGACTTCCAGTTCAACTACCTCGGCCTGCAGACGCTGTACGACCGCTACTTCCTGCACGTGGAAGAGCAGCGCATCGAAATGCCGCAGGCCTTCTTCATGCGCGTGGCCATGGGCCTGGCGCTGGAAGAGCGCGACCGCGAAGCCCGCGCCATCGAGTTCTACCAGCTGCTGTCGTCGTTCGACTTCATGTCGTCCACGCCCACRCTGTTCAACTCGGGCACGCGCCGCTCGCAGCTCTCGTCGTGCTACCTGACCACGGTGTCGGACGACCTGGAAGGCATCTACGAAGCCCTCAAGGAAAACGCGCTGCTGTCGAAGTTCGCCGGCGGCCTGGGCAACGACTGGACCAACGTGCGCGCGCTGGGCTCCCACATCAAGGGCACCAACGGCAAGAGCCAGGGCGTGGTGCCGTTCCTGAAGGTGGTGAACGACACGGCCGTGGCCGTGAACCAGGGCGGCAAGCGCAAGGGCGCCGTCTGCGCCTACCTGGAGACGTGGCACCTGGACATCGAGGAATTCCTCGAGCTGCGCAAGAACACCGGCGACGACCGCCGCCGCACCCACGACATGAACACGGCCAACTGGATTCCGGACCTGTTCATGAAGCGCGTGATGGAAAACGCCGAATGGACGCTGTTCTCGCCCGCCACCTGCCCGGACCTGCATGACAAGGTCGGCAAGGCGTTCGAGCAGGCCTACGTCGCCTATGAAGCCAAGGCTGCCAGCGGCGAACTGAAGCTGTTCAAGAAGGTGCCGGCCATCCAGCTCTGGCGCAAGATGCTGGGCATGCTGTTCGAGACCGGCCATCCGTGGATCACGTTCAAGGATCCGTGCAACATCCGTAGCCCGCAGCAGCACGTGGGCGTG
The DNA here is from genome assembly GCF_052114485.1 of Cupriavidus sp. KB_39. Lineage (NCBI taxonomy): Bacteria > Pseudomonadati > Pseudomonadota > Betaproteobacteria > Burkholderiales > Burkholderiaceae > Cupriavidus > Cupriavidus sp. KB_39. The sequence goes on along the minus strand of NZ_JBFREV010000003.1, from coordinate 199,627 downwards.
GTGCACAGCTCCAACCTGTGCACGGAAATCACGCTGAACACGAACGAGAGCGAAATCGCCGTGTGCAACCTGGGTTCGGTGAACCTGGTGGCCCACCTGAAGCAGGAGGCCGACGGCACCCACGTGCTCGACCACGCCAAGCTCCAGAAGACCATCCGCACCGCGATGCGCATGCTCGACAACGTGATCGACATCAACTACTACGCGGTGGACAAGGCGCGCAATTCGAACCTGCGCCACCGCCCGGTGGGCATGGGCATCATGGGCTTCCAGGACTGCCTGCACGTGCTGCGCACGCCGTACTCCAGCGACGCCGCCGTGAAGTTCGCCGATACGTCGATGGAAGCGGTCTGCTACTACGCCTACGAGGCATCGAACGAGCTGGCGCAGGAACGTGGCCGCTACAGCACCTACGAGGGTTCGCTGTGGGACCGTGGCATCCTGCCGCAGGACTCGCTCAAGCTGCTGGCCGACGAGCGCGGCGGCTACCTGGAAGTGGACATGTCCTCGTCGATGGACTGGGACAGCCTGCGCGCCAGCATCAAGCAGCACGGCATGCGTAACTCGAACTGCATCGCGATCGCCCCGACCGCGACCATTTCGAACATCATCGGCGTGTCGGCCTGCATCGAGCCGACCTTCCAGAACCTGTACGTGAAGTCGAACCTCTCGGGCGAGTTCACGGTGGTCAACGACTACCTGGTGCGCGACCTCAAGGCACGCGGCCTGTGGGACGAAGTGATGGTGGCGGACCTGAAGTACTTCGATGGTTCGCTGGCCCGCATCGACCGCATTCCGCAAGACCTGCGCGACATCTACGCCACGGCCTTCGAGGTGGAGCCGAGCTGGCTGGTGGAGGCCGCGAGCCGCCGCCAGAAGTGGATCGACCAGGCCCAGTCGCTGAACATCTACATGGCTGGCGCGTCGGGCAAGAAGCTGGACGATACCTACAAGCAAGCCTGGCTGCGTGGCCTGAAGACCACGTACTACCTGCGCACGATGGCGGCCACGCACGTGGAGAAGTCCACGGTGTCGCGCGGCTCGCTGAACGCGGTGTCGTCGGGCAGCGACGGTGGCGTGTCGGCGCTGGAAGCCGCCGCCGCCTCGGCCCCGGCCATGCCGGAAGCCGAAGGCGCGGTCTGCACCATGCGCCCGGGCGACGCCGGCTTCGACGAGTGCGAAGCCTGCCAGTAAGCAAGACGTAACAAGCCCCCCAACGGTTTGCACCCCTCGCCCGCTTGCGGGAGAGGGGCCGGGGGAGAGGGCCGGCGCCCCCATGACGCGGGCGCCAGTGCTGGCCACCGCCAGCCATCTACGAATAACGGAGAAATAACATGCTGAGCTGGGACGACGACGTTCAAGCCAAGCCGCAGGCTGCCCCGCAGCCCGCGCTGCAACCTGCCACCCTGGCCGCCGCTGACGAGCAGGGCGCACTGCCGCCGGCCGCCACGCAGCCGGGCATCCTGGGCAACAACCCGAACGCCGCCGCCGTGCAGAGCGAGCGCCGCGTGAACGCCGCCGACAAGCGCGTGATCAACGGCTCCACCGACGTGAACCAGCTCGTGCCGTTCAAGTACAAGTGGGCGTGGGAGAAGTACCTGGCCGGCTGCGCCAACCACTGGATGCCGCAGGAAATCAACATGTCGCGCGACATCGCCCTGTGGAAGGACCCCAATGGTCTGACCGAGGACGAGCGCCGCGTCATCAAGCGCAACCTGGGCTTCTTCGTCACGGCCGACTCGCTGGCCGCGAACAACATCGTGCTGGGCACCTACCGCCAGATCACGGCGCCGGAATGCCGCCAGTACCTGCTGCGCCAGGCCTTCGAGGAGGCCATCCACACGCACGCCTACCAGTACATCGTGGAGTCGCTGGGCCTGAACGAGGCCGAGATCTTCAACGCGTACCACGAGGTGAAGTCGATCCGCGACAAGGACGAGTTCCTGATCCCGTTCATCGACACGCTGACCGATCCGTCGTTCAAGACCGGCACGCCCGAGAACGACCAGAAGCTGCTCAAGAGCCTGATCGTGTTCGCCTGCATCATGGAAGGCCTGTTCTTCTACGTGGGCTTCACGCAGATCCTGGCGATGGGCCGCCAGAACAAGATGACCGGTGCCGCCGAGCAGTACCAGTACATCCTGCGCGACGAGTCGCTGCACTGCAATTTCGGCATYGACCTGATCAACCAGATCAAGCTCGAGAACCCGCACCTGTGGACGGCCGACTTCAAGGCCGAGATCGCGGAGCTGTTCAAGCAGGCCGTGGACCTGGAATACAAGTACGCCGAAGACACCATGCCGCGTGGCGTGCTGGGCCTGAACGCGCCGATGTTCAAGTCCTACCTGCGCTTCATCTGCAACCGCCGCTGCCAGCAGATCGGCCTGGAGCAGCTGTTCCCGAACGAGGAAAACCCGTTCCCGTGGATGAGCGAGATGATCGACCTGAAGAAGGAGCGCAACTTCTTCGAGACGCGCGTGATCGAGTACCAGACCGGCGGGGCGCTGTCCTGGGATTGAAGTGATGGTGCGCTGACATCCYGGCGAGACAAACAGGCAGGCGACGCGATTGAGCGTCGCCTGTTTTGTTTTGTGGCCACCCGCCGCATTTTTCAGAATCGGCTCACATACCCGGGCCGGAATGCTCCCTACCATCGTCGACAGAGAGGTTCGCTTTCCCTGTCCGATGGACGTTCCAACTAGGAGTTTTCCGATGCAAGCCGTGGTTCTGCACCACCTGGGCGATATTCCGCGCTTCGAGTCCTTCCCCGACCCCGACACCACGCACTGCGAGCGGCTGGTGGGGGTGAGCGCCGCCGCCATCCATGCGATCGACCGGCAGGCCGCCGCCGGGATGCACGCCAGCAGCCCGCTCACGCTGCCGGTGGTGTGCAGGGTGGATGGCGTCGGTCATACGGCCGGCGGCGAGCGCGTCTATTTCAGCGCCACGCGGCGGCCGTTCGGCGCGATGGCCGAGTTCGCGCCGGCGGACTGGGTCGTGCCGCTGCCGGACGGCTTGCCGGGCGAGTTCGCGGCGGCGCTGGTGCGGCCGGCGCTGATGGCGTGGCTGCCGCTGGCGCACCGCGCCGAACTGGAGCCCGGCGAGACGGTGATGGTGCTTGGCGCCACCACGGCGGCCGGGCGCATGGCGGTTCAGGCGGCGCGGCTGCTCGGCGCCAGGCGGGTCATCGCCGCCGGGCACCGCCAGGAGGCGCTGGCCACCCTGGAGGTGGATGCGATGATCGACCTGCGCCTGTCACGCAACGCGCTCGAACACACGTTCTCGGCCTATGCGGAGGAGGGGATCGACGTGATCCTGGACTACATCTGGGGGGAGCCGGTGGAGTTGCTGGCGGCCGCGCTGGCCCGCTCGGACCACGTCGTGCCGTCTCCCGACGACCGCGGCGTGCGGCTGGTCTCGGTGGCCGAGCGGCCCGGGGGCGACATCGTGCTGCCCGCCCAGTCGCTGCGCGAGTCGCGGCTCCGGCTGATGGGCTACGGGCCGTCCAGCTACCCGCCGCTGGACTATGTGCAGGCGTACGTGGAGGACATCCTCATGTACGCGCTGGATGGCGACCTGCGCCTCGACGTGGAGACCCTGCCGATGGCCGAGGTGGCCGAGGCATGGGAGCGGGCGGGGCGGCAGGACCGGCGCATCGTGCTCACGCTGGACGAGCGCGAGGCATGAGGGCCAGCGCCGCCGCCCGGGGCGGGCGGGGGCCTTCCGGTCCTTCCGGGCCGTCAGGCAGCCTTGCGGACCTCGGGCTGGCTGGCGGCGCTGCCGTCGGCCTTGCGCTCGCCGCCGAGCGCGTCGGTCAGGTCGCGCAGCAGGCCGGCCAGTTCGCCCGCCATCAGCGCGAAATCGGCGTCGAAGCGCTCGGCTTCGTCATGCAGCGTGCCGTCGGCCTGTTCCTTGATCACGTCCAGCGGCGCCACGCGCTTGACCGCCAGGTTCTCGGTCAGCACGAAGGACACGCGGTCGTTCCAGGTCATGGCCAGCCGCGTGCAGCGCTTGCCGGCGGCGATATGGCGGCGCAGGTCCTCGGGGTCGAGCGGATGGCGCACGTAACGCACCGTGGCCTTGGATTCGGCGCTCGATTGCAGCTCGATTTCCTGGTCGACGGTGAACCCGGCGGGCGCGGTGTCAGTGGACAGCCATTCGGTCATGGCCGCCACCGGCGACTGGTTCACGTGCAGGCCCGCCACCGGCAGCGGATCGATGGCTTTGAACAGCATGCCGCGCACTTCATCGGCCTTGGCCGTGGCGGCGGCGTCGATGGCCAGCCAGCCGTTCACGGGATCGATCCAGACGCGGGTGTCGCGGCGGATGCTGAAGGCGCGCGGCAGCAGTTCCTCGGTGATCTGTTCCTTCAGTTCCTTGATCTGCTTGCGGCCCGGCTTGAAGCCCTGCTGCTCTTCCAGCTCGGTGGCGCGCGCCTTGGTCACCTGATTGACCACGGTGGCCGGCAGCAGCTTCTTTTCGGTACGGAGCACCAGCAGCATCTGCTTGTTGACGCAGTGCACAAGCTGGCCGTTGTCGCGCGGAGATGCCCAGCCCTGGGTTTGCGGTTCCAGGCTGGTGCCGGGGAAGAAGGCGTGTTTCGCCAGGCTGGCCTCTACGTCTTCGGCGCTGAGGGTCCACGGGGCGGTGAAGCGATGAATCTGGAGATTCTTAAACCACATGAGTATTCGGCCACGAGAACGGAAAGGGTCGAATTCTATMTGGTTGAGCGGGCGGTGCCGAGAAATGGCGGGAAATGGGGCGGGAAATGGGGCGGGAAATGGGGCGGCAAGAAAAAGGCGCGCACGGCGCGGAGGTCACGCTCTCCGCGTCAGTGCGCGCCATGCCGCCGGGCCAAGCCGGCGGTGYCGGTGCGGATCGCAATGCGAATGCAAAGCGATCTCAAATATCGAGCTTCGAGATCTTGGTGCCTTCGAGGCTCAGGCCGGCCATCAGACCCGCGTTGGTCATGGCGAAGCCGACAATCGGATGCTGGGCCGTATTGGTGTCCAGCTGCCCGTTGGCGCCGATGGTGGCCAGTGCCACGGTGGCGTCGGCGCCGACCTGCCATCCATTGCTGCGCACGAACTTGTCGTACGAATCCTGCGTCAGGAACATCAGCACGAACGCCTTGGATTGCGCGCCGATCTGCCAGCCGATGGACCCCGAGATGGCGCGGTAGTAGCCGCGATTGGCGCCGCCGGAGCGCAGCACCCCATCGCCATACTCGCCGCCCACCACGAAGCCTGCCGACAGCAGTTTCGGGAAAACCAGGATGCCGCGTGCCTTGTTGCCAAGGTCCTGCGACCCCTTGACCGTGGAATACAGCCGATTCAGCGTGTCCGTGGCGCCGGCGTCAATCTCGCGCCGTTTGGCGGTCTTGTCGCCCGAATCGCCCGGGCCCGTGGTAGTACAGCCGGCGAGCGAAAGCGCGCCAAGGGACAGACCGGAAACCGTGACAAGACCGGCACCGCCAGCGGACAGGAAGGTTCGACGTTTCATTATTTCCTCCAGGAGGGTGGTGTGTTGCAACCGCCTCTAAAGCATAGGCGTCAAGCGCACATTGTTAAATGCGATTTTGTCTGACACTGGGCAGGAGAGACTCTGACACGCGGGCTGACATACTTTCTTGCAAATGCGCCAGCGCACTTTAGGAACCGCCCGCCCGTGCGGACGGTCTGTCGACCATGAAAAAGACATTCGCCCCCCTCTCTCCCTTGATTTCCTTCGGCGCGATCGTGCCCGTGGTGCTGCTGGCGGCGTGCGCGTCCCCGGCCTCCGTGGAGACCCCGAGCCAGAAGCAGGAAGTCGCCACGCTGAACTCAGGCTGGCAGGCCGAACGGGCCAAGTACATGGAATGCGTGCAGGACAAGGCCGACGACGGCGCGAAGGGCAAGGGCACCTCGAAGGATGTGGCCGCCGGCGCCCTCGACGCCTGCAAGGCGCAGCTCGGCGTGATGCACGACGCCTTCCAGTCCTATCTCTCGGCCCAGATGAGTTCGGCGCACGGCCAGACCAGCGCCCGGCAGGCGGCTGACCGCGTGACCACCGACACCCGCGAGAAGGCGCGCACCTACCTCACGCGCTACGTGGAGGTGGAGCGCTACAAGTCCGGCCAGCGCTGATCGCCGGGTCGGACGCTCCCATCCCCCTATATATATAGTCAGAGCATCGCCAGCGGCTCGGCCCGGCGTGGCGGCGGAAACAGCTTGTCGAGTTCGGCAAGCTGTTCTGSTSTCAGGGGGTGCTCCAGCGCGCCGAGGTTCTCGCGCAGGCGGTCGCGGCTGCCGGTCTTGGGAATGGCGATGATGTCGTCCGAGGCCAGCAGCCAGGCCAGCGCCGCCTGGGCCGGCGTCATGCCGTGCGCCTTGGCAAAGCGCTGGAGCCCTGCATGGCGCAGCAGCCGGGCCTGCTCGATCGGGGAATAGGCCATGACCGGCACGCCGCGTGCACGCTGCCATGGCAACAAATCGAATTCGATGCCGCGCCGGCTCAGGTTGTAGAGCAGCTGGTTCGCCGCCACCTCGTCGCCGCCCGGCACCTCCCACAGCTCTTCCATATCGGACAGGTCCAGGTTGCTGACGCCGAAATGTCGGATCTTGCCGGCCTCGCGCAGCGCCAGGAACGCCGCCATGGTCTCCTCGAGCGGCACGCCGCCGCGCCAGTGCAGCAGGTAGAGGTCGAGCCGGTCGGTACCCAGCCGGCGCAGGCTGCGCTCGCACGCGGCCACCACGCCCTCGTGGCTGGCGTTGTGCGGGTAGACCTTGCTGACGAGGAACACCTCGTCGCGCCGGCCCGCGATGGCCTCGCCGATCAGCGATTCGGACAACCCCTCGCCATACATTTCAGCGGTGTCGATCAGCCGCAGCCCGAGGTCCAGCCCGAGCCGCAGCGTGGCGATTTCCTCGGCCCGCGTGTTGCGGTGATCGCCGATATTCCAGGTACCCATGCCCAGCGCSGGCACGCGCTCGCCGCCGGGCAGCGTGACGGTCTTCATCGATTGGCTCCGGTGTCATGAGGCGGCGTGCCGGCCACGCCGCGCTCCATCACACTAGTTAACATTGCCGGCCGGCACAAGGTGGCCGGCGCGGCGGAGCCACTCAACCGTGCTGGTGCCGGTATTCCTGGCTCAGTCCGCCATAGCCGTAGGCGGCCGCGCGGGCGTCGATGACGTGGATATACGACACCTTGTTCACATCGCCAATCACCTCGGAGAGCGCGGCGAACGTCTCCTTCAGGTACAGCGCCTTCTCGGCCTTGGTGTTGGTTTCGTCGGTCACGCTGATGTCGAGCTGGAAGGCGTTGCGGCCGTCGCTGCGGTCGGACAGCGCCTTGCCGCCGATGATCCATTGCTCGCGCGGCAGGTAGCCCACCGTGACGGCGATGACGTTCTCTTCCTTGCGCAGGATGCGCTGGGTCAGCTCGGCCACGGTGGCTGCGGCGCGGCGGGTCAGTTCGGCGTCGGGCTGGCCGGAGATCTGGAGGTTGATGTGGGGCATGGCTGGCTCCTTGTTCTGGATGGTGCGAACCGGAAATCGGTGTCGTGGAAACTATCGTAGTGGTCGCCGTTACATCGGAAAAGCAGGAATWTGCGATACCATCCATCGGTAACACCGAATCATAAAAATGCGAGATAGTGGGGTGTGACCAGGGACGGGAGCAGGCGCCATGCGGGGATTCGAGACCGATCAGTTGAAGACTTTCGTGACGGTGGCCGACAGCGGCAGCCTGTCTGCGGCGGCGCCGCGCCTGTTCCTGTCGCAGTCGTCGGTCAGCGAGCAGTTGCGCAAGCTGGAGGAGCGCGCGGGCGTGCCGCTGCTCACGCGCGGCAAGAAGGGCGCGGCGGTCACGCCGGCCGGTGCGCGGCTGCTGGAATACGCGCGCCGCATCCTCTCGCTGAACGACATGGCGATGCAGGAACTGCGCGGCCGCACGCTCGACGGCGAACTGCGGCTTGCCGTGACCGATTACTTCCGGCCGGGCGAGATTGCCGGCATGCTGCGCCGTCTGCGAGACCGCTATCCGTATCTGAAACTGCACGTCACGGTGATGAAGAGCGCCGCGATCGAGGCCGCCGCTGACTTGGACACCTTCGACATCGGCCTCAGCATGCGGCTGATCCGCGCAACGCGCGCCGAACGGTCAGAGCGCGGCGATCGTGCCGGCACGCTGTTGCGGCGCGAAGGGCTGGCCTGGGTGGCCGCGCCGGAGATCGCCGAATCGCCGCAGCCCACGCTGCCACTGGTGCTACTGCCCGACACCTGCTCGATGCACCAGTTCGTGGTGCAACTGCTCATGCGCCGCAAGCGCGCGTTCGACATCGCCCACTCGGCGTCCGGCGTGGCAGGGCTGCACCTGGCGCTGGCGGCGGGGCTTGGCGTGTCCTGCCTCAATGCGTCGGCCATCGGGCCGGGCGTGACGCCGCTCGATACCGCCGCCGTCTCGCGCTGGCGCCTGCCGGCACTGCCCGATGCCGAGTTCTACCTGCTGCCCGCCCGGCGCGGCGAGAGCGAATTCATCGGCGAAGCGCGCCTCGCGCTGAGCGAGCAGYTCGGCTGACGGCTGTTATCGTTCGACGTAAATGCGCCGCAAGCGGCGCAAATATGTCTGACTTTGCATATTCTTCGCGTGATGCGTTGACCTCGCGTCCCCCAGTAAATGATAATGCGTCGCATTTTCGTAAAAATATTACAACGCATTACAGGGAAATATGAGTCAAAAGCCACATGCGGTGCGGACTGCCGTCCTCGCACTGTTCGCTGCCCACGCCTTGCCTGCCGGCATCGCCCACGCACAGTCGGAAACCCCCGCGCCCGCGCCGCAGGAGCTGCCTGCGGTCACCGTCAAGGCGGACGTCAGCYGGGAGCTTGGCGCCGGCTACAACCCGCCCAACGCGGTCAGCGCCACGCGTACCGAGGCGCCGCTGCGCGACATTCCGCAGACCGTCAACGTGGTCACCAGCGAGGTCATGCAGGACCAGCATGCCAACTCGATGCAGGACGTTCTCAAGAACGTGCCGGGTGTGAGCTTTTCCACCGGCGACGGCCAGCGTGACCAAGTGTCGATCCGTGGCTTCTCGGCCATCGCCGACCAGTTCGTGGACGGCATCCGTGACGACGCGCTGTACTTCCGCGACCTCTCCAACGTCGACCGCGTGGAAGTCATCAAGGGCCCGGCCGCCGTGCTGTATGGCCGGGGCTCGTCCGGCGGCCTGATCAACCGCGTGACCAAGAAGCCGGGCATCGACGTGGCCGACTTCAGCTTCAGCTACGGCTCGTGGGCCGACAAGCGGGCCGAAGTCGACGTCGGCAAGGTGTTCGGCAACGGCGCCGCGGCGTTCCGCCTGACCGGCGCGCTGGAGGATGCCGACAGCTACCGCTCGCAGCAATTCCTGCGCCGCTCGGCGATCGCGCCGTCGCTGGARYTGCGCCTCGCGCCCCAGACCACGGTGTTGCTGCAGGCCGATTACCTCGAGGACAAGCGCGTTACCGACTTCGGCATYCCGGCGTACCGGGGCCGTCCGGTGAACGTGCGGCCCTCCACCTACTACGGCGCGGCCAACGCGCGCGATGTGGATACCTCGGAGTCGCGCGTGTACTCGGGCACGGCCACGATCAACCATCGCTTCAATGAGAACTGGTCGATCCGCAACGCCACGCGCTACTACCATTACTCGCTCGACCGTAACAACACGCTGTCCGGCACGGTCAACGAGGTGGCCCAGACCGTGTCGTTCAATCGTTCCAATGTGTATCGCGAAGAACACGGCTGGTTCAACCAGACCGACCTGACGCAGAAGGCCACGCTCTTCGGGATGCAGCACGAACTGCTCTACGGGGTGGAAGTCGGCCAGCAGAACAAGGACCTGGTCAACTACTCGCGCAACAACGTGGCCACGGTGAACCTGTTCAACCCGGTGCTGCCCGTGCTGCCGCTGCTGGTGGGCGGCACGCCATCGGCCAACAACCTCGGCATCTTCAAGACGCTCGGCCTGTACACGCAGGACATGATGACGCTGACCGAGCACTGGAAGGCGCTGGTGGGCGTGCGCTACGACCGCTTCGAGCAGGAGACCATCGAGCGCCGGCCGGGCCAGCCCAACCTGGCGCGCACCGACAACAACTGGAGCCCGCGCGCGGGGCTGGTGTGGCAGCCGTCGAAGGTGCAGTCCTACTACCTGTCGTGGAGCAAGTCGTTCCAGCCGTCGGGCGAGAACTTCTCGTTGGCCGCCAACAACGCCGAACTGGCACCGGAGACCACCAACAATACCGAGTTGGGCGCCAAGTACGACTTCCTGGACGGCAAGGCCAGCACCACGGTGTCGGTGTTCCGGCTCGAGCGCAGCAATATCAAGGTGGCGAATGCCACCGGCACGGCCCTGATGCCGATTGGCGAGCAGCGCACCGACGGCGTGGAGCTGAGCGGCGCCGCCGAGCTGGGGCAGGGCTGGAAGGTGCTGGCCGGCTATGCCTACCTGGATGCCACGGTGACGAAGTCGACCGCCGCGCTGGAAGGCAAGCGCGCCACGCTGACGCCGCGCCACTCGGGCAACCTATGGCTGACCAAGTCGCTCGGACATGGCTTTGGCGTGGGTGGCGGCCTGAACCTCGTCGGCGCGCGCATGGCCGATCCGGCCAACACGGTCACGCTGCCCGGCTATGTCACGGCCGACATGATGGCCTGGTACCGCCGGGGCCCGTTCGAGGCCCAGCTCAATGTCTACAACCTCTTCAACCAGGGCTACATCGTCTCCGCGCACGGTTCGAGTCCGAACCTGAACATGCCCGGCGCGCCGCGTAGCGTGGTGGCCACGCTGCGGTACCGGATGTAAGCGGTGCCGGCCTCGCTGGCATAGCAGAAAAACGAAAACGGCCCGTCGATGCGGGCCGTTATCTCGTCACAGCGTCGTCACAGCGTTGTAATCGTTACTCGGCGGTCATGTGCGCGTTCTTCGCCAGGCGACCGAGCCGCTCGCGCTCGGCATGGATGAACGCGRCGAAGCTCTCCACCGAGCCGCCCGCCGGCTCGATGCCGTTTGGCAGCAGCCGCTCGCGGATCTCCGGCGTCTGCATGCCGGCGGTCAGCTCCGCATTCAGCCGCTTGATGATCGCCGGATCCGTGCCCTTCGGCGCGAAGATGCCGGCCCAATGGCCGATCCGCACCTCGGGCAGGCCCTGCTCGGCCGTGGTGGGGATGTTGGGCGCGGCAGCCATGCGCTTGTCCCAGGTTGCGCCCAGCGCCTTGAGCTTGCCGGCCTTGATCTGTGGCAATACCACCACGCTGGCCTCCGAAGTCGCCGCCACCTGGCCGCCGATCACCGCCGTGATGCTCTCCGAGCCGCTCTTGTACGGCACCACGGTCAGCTGCGCGCCCTTCTCCTTGAGCATCTCCTCGACGAAGTGGGGCGTGCTGCCGCTGCCGGCGGTGGCGAACGGCGCGCCACCCTGCTTCTTCGAGTACTCGATCAGATCCTTGAGGTTGTTCACCGGCAGCGACGGCGACGCGACGATGACCGACGGGCTGACCGCGATCAGCCCAACCGGCACGAGGTCATCGGGCGCATACGGCATCTTCGTGCGAATCAGGCTGTTGGTGACCGTGCCCACGGCGCCCACCAGGAAGGTGTAGCCGTCCGGCTTGCTCTTGGCGACGTAGTCCGCGCCGACCACGCCGCCGGCGCCCGGCCGGTTCTCGATCACCACGGGCTGGCCGATCCGCTTGCTCACCGCTTCGGCCCCCGCGCGAGCGACGAGGTCGTTGGCGCCGCCTGCCGTGAACGGCACGACGAACTTGATCACGTGGTTGGGCCAGGCGTCGGCGGCATGGGCCGSGGCGGTGCCGCACAGCGCGGCGGTGGCGAGGGCGAGGGCCATCGCCCCGCCATGGATGGGGATACGCATGCTTGTCTCCGGTATCTGTTGTGGTGTGTACCAACGTCGATGGTACCGAATGCGGCTGTCAATTGCCTGACGGCGGATCAGCGCAGCGGGGAGGGCGGCCGGCGCCCGGGGCGGGCGGCGGCGCTATTCATGCTGTGCACAGTGTGACGGCAAGGAGGGAGAGGAGGGCGAGGACGGCGTGCGGGAACCGATGACCGGTCAATGATCGCGTTCCCAGGTCTGGGTGCGGCCGATCAGGCTGATGCCGATGAAGCCGCGCACGTTGAGCTTCTTGCCGTCGTCCGCCAGCGCCATCTTGCACTTGTAAAGCTTGCCGGTCTCGGGGTCGAGGATCTCGCCGCCGGTGTACTCGTTGTCGCCCGTCTTGCGCAGGCCCGTCAGCAGCGTCATGCCGATGACCGGCTGGTCCTTGCGGGCGTCGGTGCACTTGTCGCAGACCTTGGGTTTGCTCTCGGCGGTCTCCACCAGGCTCTTCACGAGGCGCCCGCTGTAGACGCCGTCCTTCTCGGTGATCTCGATCACGCCGCGCGGCTTGCCGGTGGCGTCGTCGATGGTCTTCCACGTGCCGGCCGGCGTGGCCTGCGCGAGCGCCACGGCGCTGGCGGCGAAGGCGGCCGCGAACACGGTGGCGCGCAGCAGCGTGCGTGGGAGGGAAATGCGCATGAGGGTCTCCTGGTTCAGTGTGTCGGGATGGTGCGAAGGTGTCGCGACGCCAATCTACTGGCGCGCGCGCCGCACCGCAATCACCACTGCGCGTTTGCGTACGCACCAGCGGTGCGCCGCCGTCCCCCGCAATCGACCGCCGTACGGGGGTTTGCGGGATTATGCCGTGCAGCATGCGACGCCGCGCGGCGGGGCCGAAGCATTCCTCTAAGGGGAACTCCGGGGTCGTCCGGGCGCCTGCGGACGCTCGGCCGGTACCTCATCGACACCCCATCGGCACGCTGTGTTCTCTGACCACGCAGCGCTGTGTCGCACGCACGCGGTGCGACGCTGCATCGGGTGTGTCGCGGGTGGTGTCGCGCGCTGTCGAAGCGATGCCGGCGCGTGTCGATGACGTGTCGAAGCGTGTCCAAACATCGTCATCGCATCGAGCACGGTGACAAACCGTTGCGTTGACGCATCACTCTTTCGTCGTACTCGCGCAACTGTCGGATCGACGCACGGCGGTGTCGGCGCATGTCCGACGCGATGACATCGAACCCTCGCGCATCGATGCGCGTGAAGCGTGCCGAGCGAGTGCCGGAGCGTCGCCGTGCGAGGCCATCGCGGCGTGCGCGTGCGCGGCCAGCATGCCGTGGCGAGGCACCGTGCGCATTACATGCCATCGCCGTGAAAGCCAACATCCATGCGGCTTTCCGGTGGATCGCGCGGCGCGCCGCCGTGCGTGTTGACGGCGCGTTCGGCAGCCTTCGACAGTGTGCGATCGAGGGCGGCGAGGTGTCACGCGAGGCTGTGCGACGCAGTGCGCGACGCCATCGAATCGACGCGCATCGACCTCGCGGAGGAACTTCGGAAGGCGTGTGGAAGTCGAGATGAACAAGCGTGTCGATGATGCTGTCATCGCGATGCGTGAGCGAAGTAGATCGACTCGCTCGCGCACGCAAGTTTTTTTGCACTTTTTTCTTAACATCATCGAACAAACGAATTATGATTCGCCTTGACAAGAGTCTCAGTTCATTGCATCGACGTATCGCAGCGACAAGCAACAAGCAGAAGCAACGATGATGGCGATGACTCGATGCAGTGAATGCGGGTAGCCGAGGAGCACCAGAACTTTGACGCAGACCAAGCCGAACCGGCTTCTCAAAACGCGTGCAGTCTCCTGTAGCCCAGTGACGGGATGGGCGAGCTACCCCCGAATGATTGCCGTCTGCCGTGCGCGAGGCCATGCCCGCACCGCAGGCMTGCTGACCGATATCTCCTCTTTCCTGGTCGTGCGCCGACGTAACGGGCGGCGCGGGCCAATCGAATATTCCAGGGCGCGGCATGCCCCGGACACCCGCCTGCAGGCTGGCTTTGCCGCCCGCGGGGGTCCGTTGCGCTGCCGCTTGAACGCCGCGTGTCGCGGCATCCCTGTCACCGAATTCATTAGCGTGCGACCGAAGCTGTGCCGTGCGCCGATGAATCGCTCGCTCGACTGGAGTCACGCGGTATCGCGCTTCGGGTCGGTCGGGTCGCCATCCTAGGTCATTCGATATTTCACGCTAGTGAAGGAGTTATCCATGGCAACTGCTGCAAAGAAAAAGCCGGCGGCTAAGAAAGCCGCCAAGCCGGCCGCCAAGAAGGCCGTCGTGAAGAAGGTCGCCGCCAAGAAGGCTGCTCCGGCCGCCAAGAAGGCTGCTGCCAAGAAGGTTGCAACGAAGAAGGTTGCTGCCAAGAAGGTAGCCGCCAAGAAGGCACCGGCAAAGAAGGCCGCTGTGAAGAAGGTAGCCGCCAAGAAGGTTGCAACGAAGAAGGTTGCAGCCAAGAAGGTAGTCGCCAAGAAGGCAGCCCCGGCCAAGAAGGCCGCGGTCAAGAAGGTAGCCGCCAAGAAGGCCCCGGCCAAGAAGGCCGTTGCCGCCAAGAAGCCGGCCGCCAAGAAGGCTGTAGCCAAGAAGGCCGCTCCGGCCAAGAAGGCTGCACCGGCCAAGAAGGCTGCTGCTGCGAAGAAGCCGGCTGCTGCGAAGAAGCCTGCTGCTGCCAAGAAGCCTGCTGCTGCGAAGAAGCCGGCTGCCAAGAAGGCTGCTGCGAAGAAGCCGGCTGCCAAGAAGGCGCCTGCTGCCAAGCCTGCCGCGGCTCCTGCCGTTGCACCCGCTGCTGCTGCAAAGACCGCGCTGAACCCGGCTGCGGCCTGGCCGTTCCCGACGGGTACCCGTCCGTAATCGCTTCGCCTCGTGCGAACGATCACAACTGGGAAGCGCCAGGGCACGCATCGCGTGCCGCACTGACCGGATACCTCGTATCCGGTCCGCAAGACAGCTGTCTTGCCGACCCGCCGATGGCATTCGCCCGGCGGGTTTTTTATCGCCCAAAGAAAAACGCCGCGGCCCGGAGGCGCGCGGCGTTGGGGTCGGGCACGGTGTGCCCGGTCCGGGTGCGTGGTGCGATCAGTGGGTCACGCGCGTCACGCCGCCCGAGGACAGCAGGCGCACGCGCTCGCCGGGTCGGAACGCCTCGTCGGCTTCCTGGGTGATGGCGCGCATCTCGCCGTTGTCGAGCTTCACCGTGATCTCCAGGCCGCGACGCTGCTGGATCTTGTTCTCCGCCGCGCTGCCGGCCAGGCCGCCGATCACTGCGCCCAGCAGGCCCGCCGCAATCGCGCCGTTGCCGCCGCCGATGGTGCTGCCCGCCGCGATGCCGCCGATGGCGCCACCGGCCAGCGTGCCCGCGCCGGTCTGCCCGCCCTGGATCAGCACCTCGCGTACGCCCTCCACCACGCCGTAGCGCACGGTCTGCTCACGCTGGGCCTGGCCCGAGGTGTAGACGCTGTTGGAGTTCGACCAGCTGGCGCAGCCCGAGACCAGGCTTGCCGCCACCAGGACGGCCACGCCGCCGGTGCGGACGATGTTCGGCACGATGTTTCTCATGATTGACTTCCTTCCCGTAAAGACCCGCGCTCCGCGATGTCGGCGGATGCCGGCCGGGCGCCGCCGCCTTGTGGGCACGGCGCCGGCAGCGTCCGGCTTACGCGTAGCGGTAACCGAATGCGGACTGGAACCGGTTGCCGATGTCCTCGCGCGAGAGCCAGTGGTTCTGCGGCCCCTGGCGGGCGATCTTGAGCGCGCCCATGAGCGAGGCGAGGCGGCCGGTGGTTTCCCAGTCCAACCCGTTTTCGATGCCGTAGAGCAGGCCGCCGCGGAAGGCGTCGCCGCAACCGGTGGGGTCGACGACCTGTTCGGCGGGCACGGCCGGAATGGCGTACTGCTGGCCATCGGCAAAGATGCTGGCGCCGCGCTCGCCGTGCGTCACGATGAACGCGCGAACCTTGGCGGCAACCTCGGCGCTGGTCCAGGCCGTGCGGGACAGCAGGACCTGCGCTTCGTAGTCATTGACCGTCACGTAGCTGGCGAGTTCAATGAACTGGCGCAGGTCTTCGCCGTTGAACAGGGGCATGGCCTGACCCAGATCAAAGATGAACGGAATGCCGGCTTCGGCGAACTGCTGCGCGTGGTGCAGCATGCCCTCGCGGCTGTCCGGCGCCACGATGCCAAGGGCGGGCTGGCGGCCGGCCGTCAGCGCATCCTGCACGCTGTTCAGCTGCGACTGGCTCATCGCGCCCGGGTGGAAGGCGGTGATCTGGTTGTTGTCGAGATCGGTCGTGATCATCGCCTGCGCGGTGAAGGTGCCCGGCAGCGTGCGGATGTGATCCGTGACGATGTCGAGTTTGCGCAGGTAGTCCAGGTACGGGCCGGCGTCCTCGCCCACGGTGCCCATCACCACTGGCTCGCCGCCGAGCATCTTGAGCGTGTAGGCGATGTTGCCGGCGCAGCCGCCAAACTCTCGCCGCATGCCCGGCACCAGGAACGACACGTTCAGCATGTGGATCTGGTCGGGCAGGATGTGTTCGCGGAAGCGCCCGTCGAACGTCATGATGGTGTCGTAGGCAACGGAGCCACAGATCAAGCTGGCCATTCTTCCTCGCAATCGAATACGGATGATACGGTTGAAAAAGACGCCGCCCGTGCGGAGACGGGCGGCGTTCGTACTTGTCAGATACCGGTGATGCCGAAGGCCTCCGGCAGCTTACTTCAACGCGGCCAGGGCGGCGTCGTAGTTCGGTTCTTGCTTGATCTCGGGCACGAGTTCGCTGTACTTCACAGCGTTGTTTTCGTCGAGCACGACCACGGCGCGTGCGGCCACGCCGGCCAGCGGGCCGGTCTTGATGTCCACGCCATAGGCGTTCTTGAACTCGGCGCCACGCATGGTCGAGAGCGGCACCACGTTGGCCAGGCCTTCGGCCGTGCAGAAGCGGCCCATGGCGAACGGCAGGTCGGCCGAGATGGTCAGCACCACGGTGTTGTCCAGCGTGCTGGCAGCTTCATTGAACTTGCGGGCGGATGCCTGGCACACCGGCGTATCCAGGCTCGGCACGATGTTCAGCACCTTGCGCTTGCCGGCGAAGTCGGCCAGCTTCACATCCTTCAGGTCCTTGCCCACGAGGGAAAAGTCGGGGGCCTTGTCGCCTGCCTGGGGAAACTTGCCGCCAACTTCGATGGCGTTGCCGCCGAGGGTCACATTGCTCATGGTCACTCCTGTACTGGGATGGGATGTTCGTCCGCGCTGCCCGGTGCGAACCGGCGGCGCGGCGGGGCGCTGGATATCAGGGGTAGAAGATCAGCACGCGGTAGTTGGCCGCCGTCTGGTCTGTCCGGAATCGTACCCGAACCGGCAGCTCGCTGCCCGCGCGCAGGCCCAGCGTTGCGAAGGCACGCTGCGCGGGCTCGAGGTATTCGGTCGGTTGSAGCACGCGGCGCAGCAGCAACTGGTCTTGCAGGTCGGTCATCACCAGTTCGATCGCGGGCAGCGCGGTAGTGGCGCGGCCCTGGTTACGCATGGTGACGGCGAGCTGGTAAACATCGGTYGCCTCGTCCTGTTTCTGAAGCTGGGAGCTGTCGATGCGCAGCGCTTCGAGGTCGCGCCAGGGCGGCACCTCGCAGCCAAGTGGCGCACAGGCGGCCTCGAGCAGCGGACGCAGCACCGGCACGCGGCCGGCCAGCTGGCTGCGGCCGAGGTAGGCGCCCTGCAGCAGCGCGCCGATGGCCAGCAGCACCACGGCGATGCGCACCCAGACGCGCTTGCTGACAGGCACGACCACCTTGGCGCGTGCCGGGCGCGCGCGTTCGCGGTCACGCGCGTGGCGCAGGAAATCGGGGGCGAAGACCGGGCCCGGCGATACCTCGCGGCGGATCCAGTGGCGCGTGGTGGATTCGCGTGCGATGGCATCGGGCGTGCCCTCGCGCGACGTATCGAGCGCATTGGCGCTGGCCGACGCGACATCGTCCTYCCCTTCACGCGCGAATTCCTCGGCCGGCGCCACGGTGGGATCGGCGGCACGCAGGTATTCGCTCGCGCTGCGTACCGGCTCGGTATGCGGGAAGGGGTTGGTCGGCGGCAGCGRCTCGGCCGCCTCCGGCGTGGGGCTGGGGGATGGACTCGAGGACGGCACCGGCGGCCACGCGGCCCTGGCGCTGTACGCGCCGGACGGCGGCGGGCTGGCCGACGCCGGGGCGAATGCCGCAGCGGGGTCGAGTGACGAGTGCGCCGGCACGGCCGGGGCGGGTGCCGCCGGGGCAGGGGGAGGTTCGCCAAAGGCCGAATGATCGAGGGTCGGCCAGGGTGCCGACGGCGCGACAGGCGCGGGCGCTGCGGCTTCCTCTATGGGCTCGGGCTCGGGTTCGGGTTCCGGCTCGGGCGCAACTTCCGCCACGGRCGCCGGTTCCGGTTCTGGCACAACCACCGGTTCCGGCTCGACTTCGTTCTCATGTTCCGGCGCCAGACCCAGTTCCACYTCCGGCTGCGGCGCCGGTGGCGCCTCGGGTGCTGGCTCTTGCCGTACCGGCGGCTGCTCGGCCTCCGGCATCATCATGGTCGGCGAATCGAGCGCCGGCACGTCATAGCCGGGATCGAAGCCCGGATCGAACGGCGTTTCCTGCGCATGGGCACGCGCGTTGGCCTGGGCCTGCTCGGCATGGGCCAGCGCAGCGGCCACGCTCGGGCCGGCAGTCGTTGACACCGTCGTCGGCACCGGCGCAGGCGTCGGCGCGGCAGCCGAGGCGGCCGGTACCGGCACTTCAATCAGGTGTTCGCGCGCGTCGAAGACGGTATCGCACTGTCCGCAACGGACCAGGCCCTGGCGCAGGCGCAACTGGTCCGCCACAAGCCGGAACGCGGTGCGGCAGGCCGGACAACGCGTGACAAGCTTGGCGGCAGCCATGGTGTCGAATCAGGAAGGGTTGGCGGAGGAGCTGGCGGCGTCGGCGCGGGTGCCGTGCAGGCAGACCCAGCCTTCCTCGCTGCGCCAGACCGACATGGCCAGCCAGGGCGCATAGGCGGCGGCCACTTCGTCCGCCTGCCGTTCCAGCACGCCCGAGAGGATCAGCCGGCCGCCCGGGCGCACGCGCGCACTGAGCATGGCCGCCATCAGCTTGAGCGGATTGGAGAGGATATTGGCCACCACGAGGTTGTAGGTGGCGTCTGATACGGAATCCGGCAGCGCGAAAGTGGCCGCCACCTGGTTGCGTTCCGCGTTGTAGCGCGACGCCTCCACGGCATTCGGATCGATGTCGATGCCGAGCGTATCGCCCGCACCGAGTTTCTTGGCGACGATGGCCAGGATGCCCGAGCCGCAGCCGTAATCGAGCACGGTCTCGCCGGCCCGCACGTTCTGCTCGAGCCACTGCATGCACAGCCGCGTGGTCGGATGGCTGCCCGTGCCGAAGGCCAGGCCGGGGTCCAGCTCCAGCACCACGGCGTCCGGCTCCGGGGCGTCGTGCCACGACGGCACCACCCAGAGCCGTTCGCCGATGCGGATCGGCGCGAACTGCGACTGGGTCAGGCGCACCCAGTCCTGGTCTTCCACCGCGCGCAACGCGWAGTCCGGCACCGGATCGACATTCAGCGCGTTGGCGGCCGCAGCCACCACGAGCGCCGGGTCGGTCTCGTCRTCGAACAGGGCCACCACGCGCGAGCGGTTCCAGGCCAGCCGCGTCGGCTCGAGCCCGGGCTCGCCGAACAGCGGCTGCTCATCGGGCGTGTCGGCATCGGCGTCTTCCACCGAGACCGACAGCGCGCCGAGGTCGAACAATGCGTCGGACCAGGCCTCGGCCTGCTCCTGCGCAATTTCGATCACACATTCCTGGAAAGCCACGTGATTCCTTGCTGCGACGATGCCGGCCGAGGCGGGGCCTCAGGCCTTCTCGCCCTTGGCCACGGCCTTCTGGGCCAGGCGGTGTTCAAGATAATGGATGCTGGTGCCGCCTTCGACGAAGTTGGCATCGAGCATCAGTTCGCGGTGCAGCGGCACATTGGTCAGGATGCCGTCCACCACCATCTCCGACAGCGCGATGCGCATGCGGGCGATGGCCTGGTCACGCGTGGCGCCGTACGTGATGATCTTGCCGATCATCGAATCGTAGTTAGGCGGCACGAAGTAGCCATCATACGCGTGCGAGTCCACCCGCACGCCGGGGCCGCCCGGCATGTGCCAGGCGGTGATGCGGCCCGGCGACGGCGTGAACTTGAACGGGTCCTCGGCGTTGATCCGGCACTCGAGGGCGTGGCCCTGGATCTGCACGTCCTTCTGGCGGAAGCGCAGCTTCTCGCCGTAGGCGATGCGGATCTGTTCCTGCACGATGTCGATGCCCGTGATCATCTCGGTGACCGGGTGTTCCACCTGCACGCGCGTGTTCATCTCGATGAAGTAGAACTCGTTGTTCTCGTACAGGAACTCGAACGTGCCGGCGCCCCGGTAGCCGATCTTCTTGCAGGCCTCGGCGCAGCGGTCGCCGATGCGCTCGATCAGGCGGCGCGGGATGTGCGGGGCCGGTGCTTCCTCGATCACCTTCTGGTGGCGGCGCTGCATCGAGCAGTCACGCTCGCCCAGCCAGATGGCTTGCCGGTGCTGGTCTGCCAGGATCTGGATTTCCACGTGGCGCGGATTCTCCAGGAACTTCTCCATGTAGACCTCGGGGTTGCCGAAGGCGCGGCCGGCTTCCTCGCGCGTCATGTTGACGGCGTTGATCAGCGCGGCCTCGGTGTGCACCACGCGCATGCCACGGCCACCACCGCCGCCAGCGGCCTTGATGATGACCGGATAGCCCACGCGGCGCGCGGTGGCCAGGATTTCCTTGGGGTCGTCGGGCAGGGCGCCTTCGGAGCCCGGCACGCACGGCACGCCGGACTTGATCATGGACTGCTTGGCGGACACCTTGTCGCCCATCAGGCGAATGCTGTCCGAGGTCGGGCCGATGAAGACGAAGCCGGACTTCTCCACGCGCTCGGCGAAGTCGGCGTTCTCCGACAGGAAGCCGTAGCCCGGGTGGATGGCCTGGGCGTCGGTGACCTCGGCGGCCGAGATGATGGCCGGCATGTTCAGGTACGACAGCGGGGACGGCGCCGGGCCGATACAGACGGCCTCGTCGGCCAGCTTGACGTACTTGGCTTCCTTGTCGGCTTCCGAGTACACCACCACGGTCTTGATACCCAGCTCGCGGCAGGCGCGCTGGATGCGAAGGGCGATTTCGCCCCGGTTCGCGATCAGAATTTTTTCAAACATGGTCTCTCTCTGCGAGAACGGGTGCCGGCCCGGCAAGTCGGGCCCCGGCGCGGGGCCGGTGTTGCAAAGCAGGGCGCCACGCGGCGGCCTGAAGCGTGCCAAGCATGGGGGAGCAGGGGCGATGCAGGCCCGCCCCGATCCCCGTGCCGGGGCCGATTGGGCGCGGGCGACGGGGGCGCGGCGGGCAGGCTCGCATCAGCCGATCACGAACAGCGGTTGGCCGTATTCGACGGCCTGGCCGTTCTCGACCAGGATTTCCTTGATCACGCCGGCCTTGTCGCACTCGATTTCGTTGAGCAGCTTCATGGCCTCGATGATGCAGACGGTCTGGCCTTCCTTGACGGTGTCGCCCACGTTCACGAACGGGGCGGCGCCCGGCGACGGTGCGCGGTAGAACGTGCCGACCATCGGCGAGGTGACGACGTGGCCCGACGGAACCTGGGCGGCTTCCGGTGCGGCGGCCGGCGCCATCGGGGCGACGGGGGCAGCGCCCGGCAGGGCCTGCATCTGGGGCATGGCCATCGGGGCGGCGATCACCTGGGGCGGCGCCTTGACGATGCGTACCTTGCCGTCACCTTCGGTGACTTCCAGTTCCGAGATGCCGGATTCGGCCACCAGGTCGATCAGCGTCTTCAGCTTGCGCAGGTCCATCTTCTTATCCTCCAGAATCGGGTTGTCCGGTCTCCTCCCGAGGGAAGGAAACGGCGGCGGTGAGTCATTGATTGGTCTGCCGCGCTGGCCGCGAGGCAGGGTCCGGGCATTCCTGATGCTGTGCCGACGCGCGGGCAGCCTTCAATCGCCCGGGGCCGCGGCCGTCTGCCCCAGCACGTATTCCAGTGCCAGCAGGTAACCCTGCCAGCCCAGGCCGCAGATCACGCCCACGGCCTGATCCGAGAAATACGAGTGATGACGGAACGGTTCGCGGCGATGCACGTTCGACAGATGTATCTCCACGAACGGGATCGCCACGGCGGCCAGGGCATCGCGCAGCGCTACGCTGGTGTGCGTATAGGCTGCCGGGTTGATGAGGATGAAGTCCACCCCCTCGCCGCGTGCTGCCTGGATACGATCCACCAGCGCCCCTTCATGGTTGGACTGGAACGTATCAAGATCCAGGCCAGCCGTGGCGGCGCGTTTTGCCAGCGCATCGTTGATGTCGGCGAGCGTCGTGTGCCCGTACGTCTGCGGTTCGCGCGTGCCCAGCATATTGAGGTTCGGTCCATGCAGGACCAGCACCTTCCGGTAGCGCGCGGCGCCGTTTTCGGCGGGAGTTGAAGACACGGTAGCTCGACCAGATCAACGAAATTGCGCGGAGATTACCGTAGCTTAGAGGGATTTGTCTAGCACGCGATACAAGGCCACGTGGCGTGGCCGGCGCATTTCAGAGTCTTCTCACGGAATTTGGTGTCCGCGCGCTCAGACTGGGGTGGTAGTCACCCCATTGAGCGGAGATCCCGGGCAGTTGGGCCGTGTTTCGGCCCAGAAGCCCGATTTCACGCGCCGGGCAGCACCTTGCGCAATTCCTCGGCGTGCACGCGGCCCATCTTGCGGTATTTCACCGAGCCGTCGGGGTTGATGACCACGGTATAGGGYAGGCCCCCCTGCGCGTTGCCGAAACTGCGCGACAGCTCGGTGCCTGCGAACCCGGCCACGGCCAGTGGATAGGCCACCGGCACCTTCTTGAGGAACTGCTGGATATTGCTGGCCGAATCGATGCCGATGCCGACGAATTCGACGTTGCGCTGGGCATATTCGCCATGCAAGGCCGTCAACTCGGGCATTTCTTCCACGCACGGGCCGCACCAGGGCGCCCAGAAGTTCACCACCAGGGTCTTGCCGCGCAGCTTGGTCAGATCCAGTTCCACCCCGGCGGGGTCCGGCATCTTGGTCTGGAAGAAGGTCTCGACGGCCTGGTCGGCCACCGGCTTGGGAGATAACGCGAAATGACCGACGATGGCGCCGCCAGCGGCGGCCACGATGGCAACGACGAGCCACAGGCCCAGGCGGGAGCGGCGGATGGGGGTGGAGCCGGGTGCGGAGGCGGTCATCTGGGGGCGCTATCTATATAGAGAGGGTTCGGAGGATCAGGGCGCGGGCGGTTCGGCCGGCTCGGGGGTGCTCAGGGCGCGCACGGCGGCCAGGTCGGCACGCGCGACGCGCCCGCTGGCATCCGCCCGCACGGCGCCGCGTTCGTCGATGGCATCGTACAGCGCAATATGAATGCCGACCGGCGCGCCAAGTTCCGCGCGGACCTCGCCGGCCAGCGCGCGGCATTCGCGCGCCGCCGGCCATTGGCCGCGCCACAGGAAGCTCAGCGTCTCCACGTCGCCCCGGCCGGCGAAGTGCCGGCCTTCGCTGGTGTCGAAGTCCACGCCGGCGTTGAGCAGGTGCAGCGCGACGTCCTTGGGACTGTCGCAGAAGCATTGCAGATAGACATCGGAATGCTCGGTGGCCGTGCCGTTGAGCACCGCGCCGACCAGATAAGGCCGGAAACTGGCCAAGTCTTCCATCGCCAGCACGGCCAGCCGGCGCAGCAGCGCAAGGATGCGCGGCTGGCTCTCGGGATGGAACAGTGCCTGGTACGCGCGGACTTCTTCCTCGATCATGTCGTTATCAGGCAGCCATTCGCCGGCAACGCGCATGTCGCCGAGCAGCTGCTTGGCGGCCTTGCGCTTGGCGGTGGCGTAGTCGGCGCCGTCCTCGGCGATCATGCGGGCCGCGGCCTGGGCGATTTCCTCGCGTACGCGGGTCGGGTCGGGGATGTTGCGTCTGGACATGCCGCGATGATACGCCGCTTGCCTGGTCGTGGTGCCGGGCTTGGTGCCGCGGCCGGGTGTCGCAGTCCGGGCGGAGGGCTCGGGTACAATCGACCGCTATCCCGCCCGGCGCCCCGGGCGCACGCCATTTCCCCCGACGCATCCCATGCATATTCACATCCTCGGCATCTGCGGTACTTTCATGGGCGGCCTTGCGGTCCTCGCCCGGCAGGCGGGTCACCGCGTGACCGGCTGCGACGCCAACGTCTACCCGCCCATGAGCACCCAGCTGGAAGCCCAGGGCATCGACCTGATCGAAGGCTTCGACCCGTCCCAGCTCTCGCTGGAGCCGGACCTGTTCGTGATCGGCAACGTGGTGTCGCGYGGCAATCYGCTGATGGAAGCCATCCTCGATCGCAATCTGCCGTACGTCTCCGGCCCGCAATGGCTGGGCGAGCACGTGCTCAACGGCAAATGGGTGCTGGCGGTGGCCGGTACGCATGGCAAGACGACCACCACGTCGATGCTGTCCTGGATCCTTGAGGACGCTGGCTACAACCCGGGCTTCCTGGTCGGCGGCGTGCCACAAAACTTCGGTATCTCCGCGCGACTGACACCATCGGACTTCTTCGTCATCGAAGCCGACGAATACGACACAGCCTTCTTCGACAAGCGCAGCAAGTTCGTCCACTATCGCCCGCGCACGGCCATCCTGAACAACCTCGAGTTCGATCACGCCGACATCTTCCCGGATCTTGCCGCCATCGAGACGCAATTCCATCACTTGGTGCGCACCGTGCCGGGTCAGGGCCGCATCCTCGTGAACGGCGTGGAGCCGGCGCTGGCGCGCGTGCTGGAGCGCGGCTGCTGGAGCGAGGTCGAGCAGTTCGGCGTGGGCGACTGGAAAGAGAGCGATGCGCAGGCGCCGGCCCCGGCGGGCAAGGATGCCTTCGATGTCTGGTTCGGCGATGCGGTGCAGGGCACGGTCGTCTGGGACCTGCAAGGCACCCACAACCGCATGAACGCGATTGCTGCCATCGCCGCCGCCCGCCATGTGGGCGTGACGCCGGCGCAGGCCATCGAGTCGCTGGGTCGCTTCGCCAACGTCAAGCGCCGCATGGAAGTGCGCGGCGTGGCCAACGGCATCACGGTCTATGACGACTTCGCGCACCATCCCACGGCCATCCAGACCACGCTCGACGGCCTGCGCCGCCGGGTGGGCAACGCCCGCATCCTGGCTGTGCTGGAGCCGCGCTCCAATACGATGAAGCTCGGCGTCATGGCCGCGCAACTGCCGGCCAGCCTGGAAGGCGCCGATCGGGTGTTCGGCTACGGTGCGCCGGCGGGCAAGGACGCGCTGGGCTGGAACCTCGGTGAGGCGCTGGCACCACTTGGCGACAAGGCCGCCGCCTATCAGGACCTCGGCGAGCTGGTCGCGGCCGTCACGGCAGCCGCCCGCCCCGGCGACCATGTGCTCGTGATGAGCAATGGCGGCTTCGGCGGCGTGCATCAGAAGCTGCTCGACGCGCTCGCCGCCTGATCAAGAATCGACAAGGGTCCGACGATGCTGCTGTATCTGCACGGCTTCCGCTCCTCGCCGCAATCGTTCAAGTCGCGGCTTGTGCAAGAGCGGATGCGCGCCTGGGGCGTGGAGAAATATTTCGCCTGCCCCACGCTCAATGTCTCGCCGGCCCAGGCCATCGCCCAGGCCGAGGCCGCCATTCGGGGCGCCCGCGCCGGGGGCGAGACGGACATCGCCATCATCGGTTCGTCGCTGGGCGGCTTCTATGCGCGCTGGCTGGCCGAGCGCCATGGCTGCCGTGCGGTGCTGCTCAATCCGGCGATCCATCCGTGGACCGACCTGGAGAAGTACCTGGGCGAGCAGCCGCTGTATCACGGCGGCGGGTCGGTCGTGGTGGAGCGTAGCCACCTTCAGGAATTGCTCGATCTGCATGTCGAAAAGATCACAAAACCAGCGCGCTATTACCTGCTGGCGGCGACTGGCGACGAGGTGCTCGACTACCGCGAGATGGTCGAAGCCTGCCCGGGTGCCCACATCCGCATCATCGAAGGCAGCGACCACGGCATCAGCGAGTTCGAAGACTACGTGGACGACGTGCTCGCTTTCTGCGGCTACGGCCCCGGCGGCAAGCTGCCCGCCTCCCGCCCGGACCCGGCATGAGCGATTCGCTGTACCGGACGCCGCGCACCGGCGCGTGGCGGGCGCATTTGCCGTTCGATGCCGACATCCCCTTCAACCTGCGCCGCTGGGTGATTGGCGAGGGCTCGCTGACCGCCCGGCTGATGGCCGCCTCCGCGCAGTTCCGCGTCAAGCGGCTCGCCCAGTCGCTCCAACGGCCGTTTGCCGATGAATGGCGGACCATCGGCCTGATCCGGCCCGTGCCGGCCATCACGCGCGAAGTGCTGCTTATCTGCGACGATGTGCCGGCCATCTTCGCCCATACCATCGTCGATCCGCACCACGCGCCGCGCGACTGGCCGTTCCTGCGCGGCTTAGGTGAGCGCCCGCTCGGTGGGGCGCTGTTTATCGATCCGCGCGTGCGGCGCGAGCCGTTCCAGTTTGCGCGGCTGCGTCCGGAGCATCCGCTGCGGCAGGCCCTGGCCCGCGTGGTGCCGGCCATGCAGGATGTGCCGATGCTGCCCGCGCGGCGCTCGGTGTTCCGGCGCGGCGGCGGCACCATGCTGGTGACCGAGGTCTTCCTGCCAGACCTGCTGCGCCGGCCTGCGCCGGCGGCGGTGCGGTATCATCCGGAGTCCGACCGGCCACATCTGCCGGACCCATTGCCATATGGCGGCCCACGGCGCCCATCCATCACGGGCGGTCCGTCGACTCTGCCCGGGAACCCGCTCCCACGCTCACGCGGTGACGGCGCCCGGCATTTCTGAAAGTACCGATCCATGCAGTTGCTGTTTGAAGAAGGCGGCGAAATTCGCGCCGGCACCGTGCTCGCCCAGCAGGGCGAGGCCTACCAGGTGGAATTGCCAGCAGGCAAACGCACCAAGGTGAAGGCGCGCGACGTGCTGCTGCAGTTTGCCCAGCCGTCGGCAATCGAAATGGTGCGGCAGACCGGCGACCTGACCGCCGACATCGACCTCGACTTCCTCTGGGAATGCGCGCCGGCCGAGGAATTCGGCTTTGCCGAGCTGGCCGCCGAATACTACGGCGCCGATGCCGGCCCGGTGCAGCAGGCCGCGCTGGCCATGGCGCTGCATGGCAACCCGGTCTATTTCCGCCGCAAGGGCCGTGGCCGCTACCTGCGCGCCCCGGAAGACCAGCTGCAGGCCGCGCTGGCCGCCGTCGAACGCAAGAAGCAGCAGGCGCTGGTGCAGGCCGGCTATGAAGACCAGCTCAAGGCGCGGACGCTGCCGGACGCGTTCCGGGGCAAGGTGCTGCAACTGCTGTTCAAGCCGGACAAGAACAGCCTCGAATTCAAGGCGATGGACGCCGCCTGCACGGCGCTCGGCATGACGCCGATGCGGCTGATGGTGGCCGTAGGCGGCGTGTCCAGCCCGCGCGCGCTGCACGAGGCCAAGTTCCTCTCCGAATGCTTCCCGAAGGGCACCGGCTTCCCGGACGTGGACGTGCCGGAGCCGGGCGGCGACCTGCCGCTGGCCGACGTGCAGGCGTTCTCGATCGACGATGTGACGACGACCGAGATCGACGACGCGCTGTCCGTCACCGAACTCGACGGCGGCAAGCTGCGCGTGGGTATCCACATTGCTGCGCCGGCGCTGGGCATCAAGCGTGGCGATGCGCTCGACGCCATCGCGCGGCATCGTCTGTCCACGGTGTACTTCCCGGGCGACAAGATCACCATGCTGCCGGACCCCATCGTGGAGCGCTACACGCTCCAGGAAGGGCGCACCTGCCCGGCGCTGTCGCTCTATGTGACGGTGGACCCGAACACACCGGACGGCATCGCCATCACCGCCAGCGAAACCCGCGCCGAGCGGGTGCCGATTGCCGCCAACCTGCGCCACAACCTGCTCGAGGACGTGGTGACCGAGGCCGCGCTGGCCAACGGCACCGGCGACTACCCGTTCCGCTCCGCGCTGACGCACCTGTTCCACCTGGCCAACCACCTGCATGACGAGCGCCAGCGCGCGCGCCTCGCCAGCGGGCTGCGGCCGGAGTCGCACAACCGGGCTGACTACAACTTCTATATCGATCAACTCGAAGGCGGCGCCGAGCGCGTGCGCATCGAGCAGCGCCGCCGGGGCTCCCCGCTGGACAAGATCGTGGCCGAGCTGATGATCCTGGCCAACAGCACGTGGGGCAAGCTGCTGGCCGACCACGGCGTGCCGGGCATCTATCGCACCCAGAAGGCGTGGGGCATGCACCGTACGCGGATGCAGACCTACCCGGCGCCGCATGAGGGGTTGGGCGTGGCGCAGTACGCGTGGAGCACCTCGCCGCTGCGCCGTTACGTCGATCTGGTGAACCAGTGGCAGATCCTGGCGGTGGCGCAGCATGGCGTCACGGCCAAGCTGGTGGCGCCGTTCAAGCCCAAGGATGCCGRCCTGCTGGCCGCTGTGGCGGACTTCGAAGGCACCTATGCGGCCTATGCCGAGCACCAGTCGACGATGGAACGCTACTGGTGCCTGCGCTGGCTGGCCCAGGAAGGCCGCGAGAAGCTGATGGCGACCGTGCTCAAGGAAGGCGCGGTGCGCTTTACCGAGATTCCGCTGGTCACGCGCGTGGCGGAACTGGCGCAGGCGGCCCGGGGCACCCAGGTGCTGCTCGAGATTGCCTCGACGGACGAGATTTCGCTGGAAGTGTCGTGCCGCGTGCTTGAGGTCTTCGCCGGGGAAGGCGAAGTCCCCGAGGAAGAGCTGGAGAGCGACGAGGAGGCGGCGGAAGTGTCGGCCGAGGCCGCTGCCGAGGCGGCGGCCGAAGATGCGGCGGAAGCGGCTGCCGAGGGTGGCTCGGAAGGGGCGCCGGAAGGCCAGGAAACCCCGGCCGGGGAGGGCGCCGAGCCCGCYTCGGACGACGAGGCGTCGGCGCCACGCGACACCGGGGCCRGCCCGACGGCCTGACCCCTTCGGAAAAGCAATCCGCTCCCTTACAATCGAAGTCTGATCCGGCCAACCCCGCCTGCGGTGGGGTGGCCGCCCTTCGTATTCACTGTCTGCATTTCCGGACGCTCCCGCCCACCGCCATCGTGAACGCCGTTCTTGTTGCTCCCCGCCATCCCCTGCAGTGGTGGCATTCCAGCGGCACGCTGGCCAAGGCGCTGGCCGTGTCGGTGGCCATTCACGCGCTGATCCTGATGGTGCGGATTGCCGCGCCCGAAGTCTTCGAGATCAAGCGGTCCGATCCGCAGCTCGACGTGGTGCTGGTCAACTCCAAGTCCGCCGAACGCCCCCGCAACCCGACCGTGCTGGCCCAGGCCAACCTGGACGGCGGCGGCGACCACGACGCCCAGCGTGCCACCACGCCGCTGCCGGCGCAGACCGAGTCCAAGGATGGCGACCTGATGCGGCTGACGCAGCGCCGCATCGAGCAACTGGAAGAAGACCAGCGCCGGCTGATGACGCAATCGCGCGAAGCCGCGCCGAGCGTGCGCAGCCAGCCCGTGAAGCCGGGCGAACAGCRGCAGCCGGCCCCCACGCGTGGCCAGGACGACCGCACCGCCGTGACCGAGATGGCACGGCTGGAGGCCGAGATCGGCCGGAACCTGGAGCAGTACGCCAAGCGGCCCAAGCGCATGCAGCTGACCGCGACCAGCGCGCAGGGCGTGGACTACGCCCAGTATTACGACCGCCTGCGCCGCAAGATCGAGACGCGCGGCACGAGCGACTTCCCCCAGCGCAATGGCAAGCCGCTGTACGGCCAGCTGATCCTGGTGATCAACGTCAACCGGCTCGGCAAGCTCGGCTATAACCGCGACGGCTACAACGTCGAGTCCATCGACGTGGCCAAGAGTTCGGGCGACCCCGCGCTGGACCGCCAGGCCGTGGCCATCGTGCGCGCCGCCGCGCCGTTCGGCGCCTTTACCCCGGAAATGCAACAGCGCCAGGACATCCTGGAAGTCATTTCCACGTTCAAGTTCACGCGGAGCGGGCTCGACGTCCGCCTGCAACCCCGTTGATGACCACAGACCTGACTTCCCAGCCGAACCCGCCCGTGCAGCAAGACCGCTACGTGGTGGTGGGCAACCCCGTTTCGCACAGCCGCTCGCCGGCCATCCACGCCGCCTTCGCGCGCCAGACCGGCGAAGCCGTGCAGTACGACCGCCTCGAAGCACCGCTCGGCRCCTTTGCCGACACGGTGCGCCGCTTCCTGGCCGAAGGTGGCCACGGCTTCAACGTGACCACCCCGTTCAAGCTGGAAGCGTACGACCTGGCCGACCGCCTGACCCCGCGCGCCGAAGCCGCGGGCGCGGTCAATACGATGTGGATCGAGGACGGCCTGATCCATGGCGATAACACCGACGGCGTGGGCCTGGTCCGCGACATCCAGGACAACCTGGACGTGCTGCTGGAAGACAAGCGCATCCTGCTGCTCGGCGCCGGTGGCGCGGCCATGGGAGCGATGCTGCCGCTGATCGAGTGCCGTCCGGCGCGGATCGTGGTGGCCAATCGCACCGCTTCCAAGGCGAGCGATATGCTCGAGGAATTCGTCGAAGCGGCCGACCAGTACAACGTGGAACTGTGGGGCGGTGGGCTGGACGCGCTGTCCGCCCTGAGCGAGGAAGAGCGCTGCGACGTGGTGATCAACGCCTCGTCGAGCAGCCTCCAGGGCGAAGTGCCGCCCGTGCCTGACTACCTGCTGGGCGAGGGCGTGCTGGCCTACGACATGATGTACGGCGCCCGTCCGACCGTGTTCCTGGCCTACGCCGCCCAATGGGGCGCGCGCACCAGCGACGGCCTGGGCATGCTCGTGGAGCAGGCCGCCGAGGCGTTCTACAACTGGCGCGGCGTGCGGCCCAACACTGTCCCCGTTCTCGCGGAATTGCGAGCCGGGCTCCAGGCCGAAGCCGCCCGCTGAGGCCACCCGGCTTGGCGCGCCAGCGGACTTCCTCCCGATCGCCGGCGCGTGCCGGCAGCGCGGCCAATCCGCTGCGCTGGCTCGGCTATCTCGCCGGCTGCCTGGTGGCGGGCGTGCTGGCGATGCAGCTCTACTTCTTCCTCCAGATTGCYGCGTGGCAGGTCGTGAACCCATCGTCCACGACCTTCATGCGCGCCGAGCGCTGGCGGCTCTGCGGCGCCAATGTCTGGAGTTGCGGGGTCGAGCGCGAGTGGGTGCGCTACGACGACATCTCGCGGCACCTGAAGCGCGCGGTCATCGCCAGCGAGGACGCGGATTTCGTCAATCATCCCGGCTACGACCTCGACGCGATGCTGACCGCCTGGGAGCGCAACAAGCAGCGCGGGCGCATCGTGCGCGGCGGGTCGACCATCACGCAGCAGCTCGCCAAGAACCTGTTCCTGGCGCCCGAGCAGCACTACCTGCGCAAGGGCCAGGAGCTGGCCATCACGTGGATGCTCGAGTTCTGGCTCGACAAGCAGCGGATCTTTGAGATTTACCTGAATTCGGTGGAGTGGGGCGAGGGCGTCTTCGGTGCCGAGGCCGCCGCCCAGCACTACTTCCACACCTCGGCCGCCAAGCTAGGCGTCGGGCAGGCCGCGCGGCTCGCGGCGGCGCTGCCGGCGCCGAAATGCTTCGACAAGAAGACATATTGCGCCAACGTGCACGTCAACTTCCGCGTCAAGGCGTCGATCATCGCGCGCCGCATGGGCGCGGCCACGCTGCCGGACTAGCGCTTCCGGCAACGGGCGCTGGCGCTGGCACTGACTTCAGCTCAGCCAGCCCTTGCGGCGGAAGTAGATCAGCGGAATCGCCGCCGACACGGCCATCAGCGCGATGGCCCACGGGTAGCCCGCGGCCCAGTCCAGTTCCGGCATCAGCTTGAAGTTCATCCCGTAGATGCTCGCGATCAACGTCGGCGGCATCAGCGCTACCGACACCACCGAGAACAGCTTGATGATCTTGTTCTGGTTGATGTTGATGAAACCGACCGTCGCATCCATCAGGAAGTTGATCTTGTCGAACAGGAACGCGGTGTGGTTTTCGATGGAGTCGATGTCGCGCAGGATCTGGCGGGCCTCGTCCTGCTGCTCGGCGGACAGCAGCTGGCTGCGCATCAGGAACGACACCGCGCGGCGCGTATCCATGACGTTGCGGCGAATGCGGCCGTTCAAGTCTTCCTCGCGGGCGATGGTTTCCAGCACGTCGGCGGCGGCGGCATCGGTCACGTTCTCGGCCAGCACCCGGCGGCTGGCTTCCTCCAGCCGCTCGTAGATCTCCTCGATGGAGTCGGCGGAGTACTCGGCGTCGGTGGCGTACAGGTCCATCAGCACGTCCTTGGCATTGCGCACCGAACCCGGCCGCATGCGCGCGCGCAGGCGCACCAGCCGGAACACCGGCAGATCCTCGTCGTGGATGGAGAACAGCACGTCGCGCGTGAGCACGAAGGCCACGCGCACGTTGCGCGACGCCTCGTCCTCGGCCAGCAGGAAATCGGTGCGGATGTGGATGTTCTCGTCCTCGCCCTCGAAATACCGGGCGGACGCTTCCAGGTCACCGAGGTCCTCGAGTTCCGGCAGGACGACGTTATAGGCTTCCTTGATCCATGCCAGCTCCTCGTCGTCGGGGCTGACGACGTCGATCCAGATGGGCTTGTGCTGCAGCAGCTCATTGCGCTCGTCGACCTGCTCCTGGGCAAGCCGGCCTTTCTGCAGGACGAACAGGTTGATCATCCCTGGGTTCCTTGTTACTGATGGCGCGGTTGTCGATGCATCGAAGACAGGCGCAGGCAAGGCAAGCCAGCCGGGTGACCATGGCGCGGCCACGGGCAAGCGTGATCGCGCTGCGGACGGCCGCAACAAAGCGGCGCGCGGGCAAGGCGATGGCGTTTGCCTGGGTTTGGCTGGCTGGCCGGGAGAGGGAAGATCCGAAGCGCGACACGGCAGTCAGGGCGACGGCCGCAGGGGGAAACGGAAAGACACTCACCCGCAGGTGTCTGCGGGCAAGGACGTCGATAAGCAAGGGCAGGGCCCCGCGGATCGTCGTTACGCAGCCCGCAGTGACATGGCATCCGACGATGTCGCGGTACGACCGCGGCAACTCGAACACCCGATGCTACTGCCCACGTACTTTCTCCGGGATTCTGATGGCCGCGAGTGTAATCCAACGCAGGGGGGCTTGTTAAGCGAAATCTCATCCCGCGCGCCACCCGTTGCGCGCCGCGAACGCCGCCCTACGTTTGGCTTACAGGCGGCGGCGCAGCAGCGGGGCCAGCATCACCGAAGACAGCGCCGCGAACATCAGCACGATGGCCGCGTAGTCCTGCCAGTGCGGCGTCTCGCCGAGCAGCCACATGCCCGAGAAGACCCCCACCACGGGGATGAACATGATCGACAGGCTGGACACCACCGGCGGCAGGCTGCGCGCCAGCGCGAACCAGACCAGGTGGCAGTAGGCGAAGACCACCACGGCGTTATAGGCGATGGCGCCCCATTCCACGGCCGTGGGCATGCGCCAGCCCGACTCCAGCAGCAGCGTGCCGAGGCCCAGGAAGGGCAGGGTGATGGCCAGCATCCAGAACGTGAGCGCGCCGATGGGAATATCCACCTGGGTCCGCTTCATCAACTGGGTGCCGAGGCCCCAGCCGGCCGCCGCCACCAGCATCAGCAAGGTGCCGGCCGGGCTGCCGGTGAGCGCGGCGATCTCTCCCGAGAGCAGCAGCACCGTGCCGGCCAGCGCGCAGGCAATGCCGATCCAGGCGGACAGGGCGATGCGGTCCCGGAACAGCACCAGCCCCCAGACCACGGCCCAGATCGGCATGGTGTAGCCGAGGATGGCCGCGCGGCCCGAGGACAGCATCTTGACCGCGCAGATCGCGAACAGGTGCCAGATCACCATGTTCGGGATGGCTAGCTTGATCACCATCGGCCAGCTGGCGCGCGGTACGTGGAGGGATTCCCCGCGCAGCTTCAGCGCCAGTCCCAGCGCCACCAGCCCGCCGGCCATGCAGAGCAGCCGGAAGCCCATGGCCGGGAAATGGGCGACGCCCACCTTCATGATGGGCCAGTTGATGCCCCAGGCGAGCGTGAGGATGACGAGCAGGACGATGCCGCGGCGATCGAGGGTCATGGGAGGCGAGACGGGATTTGGCGACGTAGCGAGGTCGCTCTTATTAAGCGGGAGCGCAAAACCCGAAAACGATAGCACGCAACGGGTAAAATTGCGCCAACGCCATATATCGTGCGCCGGACCGCGCTGCCGGCGCCCCGCGACAACCGGCCGGCGCGCCGCCGCGTTATCCTTGGATAACGTCCGGCCCCCGGGCCTTACCCAACATCGAGCATCCCATGACTTTCACCGAGCAGCTGTCCGCCGCATGGCAGCGTAACGATTCCCTGCTGTGCGTCGGCCTCGATCCGGACCCGGCCAAGCTGCCGCTGTCCCTGACCAGCACGGGCGGCGCGATTTTCTCGTTCTGCCGGGAGATCGTCGACGCCACGGCCGACCTGGTCTGCGCCTTCAAGCCGCAGATCGCCTATTTCCATTCGCAGCGCGCCGAGGACCAGCTCGAGCAACTGATCGAGTACATCCACGATGCCCACCCGGGGATTCCGGTGATCCTGGATGCCAAGCGCGGCGACATCGGCTCCACGGCCGAGCACTATGCCGTGGAGGCGTTCGAGCGCTACCGCGCCGATGCGGTCACGGTCAGCCCGTACATGGGGTTCGATTCGATGTCGCCGTACCTGGCGCATCCGGGGCGGGGGGTGATCGTGCTGTGCCGGACCTCCAACCCGGGCGGCTCGGACGTRCAGTTCCTGCAGGTCGACGGCAAGCCGCTCTACCAGGTGGTGGCCGAGGCCGCGCGCGAGCGCTGGAATACTAACGGGCAGATGGGACTGGTGGTCGGCGCCACGTTCCCGAATGAAATCGCCAAGGTGCGCCAGATCGTGGGTGACATGCCGCTGCTGATTCCGGGCATCGGCGCGCAGGGCGGGGACATCGAGGCCACGGTGAAGGCCGGCCGCACCGCCGACGGCACCGGCATGATGATCAATTCCTCGCGCGCCATCCTGTACGCGAGCCGTGACAAGGATTTCGCCACGGCCGCCCGGAATGTGGCGTTGCAGACGCGCGAGACCATCAACCGCTATCGTCACGGTTAAGCGACGATCAGCGTGATAGCCGCCGGAGCGGGCAGCTTACTGCTCGTTTCGGATCAATTCGAAGAGGCCGCGCATGGCATGCTCCGCGGCCTGGCGGCGGATCTGGGCGCGATCGCCCTTGAACCGCTGCGTCTGCGTCAGCGTGGTAACGCGGTTGCTCCAGCCGAAACAGACCATGCCGACGGGCTTTTCCGGCGTGCCGCCGCCCGGGCCGGCCACGCCGGTAATCGCCAGCGACACCTGCGCGCGGCTGTTCAGCAGCGCGCCCTCGGCCATGGCATGGGCCACTTCCTCGCTGACCGCGCCATGATCGCGGATCAGCTTCGCCGGCACCCCCAGCATCGTGGACTTGGCTTCGTTCGAATACGTGACGAAGCCGCGCTCGAACCAGCCCGACGACCCGGCCACATCGGTGATCGCGGCGGCGACGAGGCCGCCGGTGCACGATTCCGCCGTGGCAAGCATCAGCGAATGTTCCGCAAGGACGGATCCGGCCTGGATGGCAAGCTGGTCAAGCAGGCGACTGACGGACATATCGACGAATCCTTATTTGACGATGCGATGCCCGCTCAGAACGAGCGCCAGAGCGCGAACACGAGCAGGGTGTAGAAGGCCGCGAAGATGTCGTCGAACATCACGCCAAACGCGCCGAGCAGGCCGGGGCCCTTGAGCGTGCGGTCGTAGTAGGCGATGGGTGCGGGTTTGGCGATGTCGAACAGGCGGAACCACAGGAACGCCGCGAACTGGCCCCAGAAGCCGGTGGGGGTGACGAACAGCAGCACCAGCCAGAACGCCACGATCTCGTCCCAGACCATGCTGCCATGGTCATACACGCCCATATCGCGCGCGGTACGCCGGCACGCCCAGATGCCGACGAGGAAACCGCCGGCGATGATCCAGAGCCACGTGGACGGCTCGATCCACATCGAGATCACAACGAACGACAGCCAGCCGTACAGCGTGCCGACCGTGCCCGGGCTGACCGGCGACAGCCCCGAGCCAAAGCCGAGTGCGATGGCGCGTGCGGGATGGCCGAGCATGAAGCGCGCGGTGGGGCGCGTGACGCGCGCGGTTTGTCCCGCTTCCAGCGTGACGGGGGGAACAGGGTCGCGCGGCGCGGCCCCGGGAGGATAGGCGGACATCAGGAGTTGGCTCGTCTGTCTTGCTTTTGTCATATGGCGCGCGGCGGTGGCTCCCGCCGAGCGCATGGCGGCATCATGACATGGCTCGTGCGCGAAGTGTCAGGAAGCGAAGTGGTCGAACGCGGTGCCGCTGAAGGCGTAGGGGTTGCCGTCACCATCCACCAGGCGCAGGCCCGGCTCCGGTGTGATGCTGCCGGCACGCGTCAGCGGCAGGCCGAGTTGCCGGGAGATGCCGGCGATGGCTTCGCGCGCGCCGACGGGCGCCGTGAAGCACAGTTCGTAGTCATCGCCGCCGGCCAGTACGCATTCGCGCTGGCGCGCCAGCGGCTGGGCGCCGAGCACTTCGGAGCGAGGCAGCGCATCCACGTCGATGATCGCGCCCAGCGCCGACCGGGTGAGGATATGGCCGAGGTCGCCGATCAGCCCGTCCGAGATATCGAGCGCGGCATGGGCGATGCCACGCAGCGCCATGCCCAGCGCCACGCGCGGGGTGGGGGTGTCCATGCGCGGCCGGATGATCGTGAAATCCGGCTCGGGCAGCAGCCATTCGCCCCGGCAGTCGCCCAGCGCCAGGCGGGCGTCGCCGAGGGTGCCGGAGATCCAGATATCGTCGCCGGGCCGCGCGGCATCGCGGCGCAGCGCCTGACGGCCGGGCACATCGCCGAACACGGTAATCGACAGCGTAAGCGGTCCCTTGGTCGTATCGCCGCCGATCAGCTCGCAGCCGTGGGCATCGGCCAGCGCCAGCATGCCGGCGGCCAGTTCGGCCAGCCAGGCGGGGTCCGCCTCGGGCAAGGCSAGCGCGAGCGTGAAGGCGCGWGGTTCGGCGCCCATCGCGGCAAGATCGGAGAGGTTGACCGCCARTGCCTTGTGGCCGAGCGCACGCGGGGGCACATCGGGGAAGAAATGGCGGCCGCTGACCAGCATGTCGGTGCTAATGGCCAGTTGATGGCCCGGACGGCCCTCGATCAGCGCGCAATCGTCGCCTACGCCCAACGCGGCCTTGTGGACTGGCCGGGTGAAGAACTGGCGGATCAGGTCGAATTCGGAAAGCGGGGCGCTGGCGGGGTCCGGCATGGGGGATGGGSGTTTGGCGAAAAAAGCCGTGGGAGATTACCGGTGGTCAAGCCCTTCGGCATGCGGCATATTGTACCGAAACGCAAAGCTGCCTCGCGCAAAACGCTTATTGTGAAATAATATTTCACAATATAAAATGCGCAGTTCAAAAAGCAGAGACAGCGGGTACGTGGAGCCGGCCCGCTCGGTTTTCCGCGAATTTCAGTGCGGCTCCACCGATCGGAAGATGCGCAGATGACCAGTCCTCAGCAGTCCCCGTCCCAAGACGATCTGAAACAACAGCAGCGTGAGGCGCTGCGCAAGGCCGCGCTCGAGTATCACGAGTTTCCGACCCCGGGCAAGATCTCCGTCACCCCGACCAAGCCGCTCTCGAACCAGCGCGACCTGGCCCTGGCCTATTCGCCAGGCGTTGCCGCCGCTTGCGAGGAGATCGTTGCCGATCCGGCCAATTCCTTCCGCTACACCGCGCGTGGCAACCTCGTTGCCGTGATCACCAACGGCACGGCCGTGCTGGGCCTGGGCGACATCGGCGCCGCAGCCTCGAAGCCGGTCATGGAAGGCAAGGCCGGCCTGTTCAAGAAATTCGCCGGTATCGATGTGTTTGACATCGAGATCGACGAAAAAGACCCGCAGAAGCTGGTCGATATCATCGCCTCGCTCGAGCCGACCTTCGGCGGCATCAACCTTGAGGACATCAAGGCGCCGGAATGCTTCTACGTGGAGCGCACGCTGCGTGAGCGGATGAAGATTCCCGTCTTCCACGACGACCAGCACGGCACCGCCATCGTGGTGGGCGCGGCGGTCATCAACGGCCTGAAGGTGGTGGGCAAGGACATCTCCGAGGTCAAGCTGGTCGCCTCGGGCGCCGGCGCGGCCGCGCTGGCCTGCCTGGACCTGCTGGTGGACCTGGGCCTGCCCATCGAAAACATCTGGGTGACCGATCTGGTCGGCGTGGTCTACGAAGGCCGTACCGAGCTGATGGACCCGGAAAAGGCGCGTTTCTCGCAGAAGACCGACAAGCGCAAGCTGGCCGAAGTCATCGATGGCGCCGACATCTTCCTGGGCCTGTCCGCTGCCGGCGTGCTGAAGCAGGACATGGTCCAGCGCATGGCCGACAAGCCGCTGGTGCTGGCACTCGCCAATCCGAATCCGGAAATCATGCCGGAGCTGGTCAAGGAAGTGCGTCCGGACGCCGTGATCGCCACGGGCCGTACCGACTACCCGAACCAGGTCAACAACGTCCTCTGCTTCCCGTTCATCTTCCGCGGCGCGCTCGATTGCGGCGCCACGACGATCACGCGTGAAATGGAAGTGGCCGCCGCGCACGCCGTGGCCGAACTGGCGCGCCAGGAACAGAGCGACATCGTGGCGACGGCCTACGGCATCCAGGACCTGTCCTTCGGCCCGGAATACCTGATCCCGAAGCCGTTCGATCCGCGCCTGATCGTCAAGATCGCCCCGGCCGTGGCCGAGGCCGCCGCCAAGTCCGGCGTGGCCGCGCGTCCGATCGAGGACATGGACGCCTACCGCCTCCAGCTCCAGCAGTTCGTGTACCACTCGGGCACGCTGATGAAGCCGATCTACGCGGCAGCGCGCAAGGTCGAGATGGAGAAGAAGCGCATCGTCTTCGCCGAGGGCGAGGAAGAGCGCGTGCTGCGCGCAGTGCAGGTCATCGTCGACGAAAAGCTGGCCAACCCGATCCTGATCGGTCGTCCGGCCGTGCTGACGCACCGCATCGAGCGCTTCGGCCTGCGCCTGCGCATGGGCGTGGACTTCACCGTGGTCAACCCCGAGCACGACGAGCGTTTCCGGGATTATTCGGAAAGCTACTACAAGATGATGGCGCGCGAGGGCATCACCCAGCAGTACGCCAAGCTGGAGATGCGCCGCCGTACGACGCTGATCGGCGCCATGCTGGTCAAGAAGGGCGAGGCCGATGGCATGATCTGCGGCACGGTCAGCACCACGGCCGCGCACCTGCGCTACATCGACCAGGTGCTGGGCGGCACGAACAAGGTCTACGCGGCCATGAACGGGCTGGTCCTGCCGGGCCGCCAGATCTTCCTGGTGGACACCCACGTCAAYATCGACCCGACCGCCGAGGAACTGGCCGAGATCACGATGATGGCGGCGGAAGAACTCAAGCGCTTCGGCATCGAGCCGAAGGTGGGCCTGCTGTCGCATTCGAACTTCGGTACGTCCGAGGCGCCTTCGGCACGCAAGATGCGCRATACGCTCGCCATCCTGCGCGAACGCGCACCGGAACTCGAGGTGGATGGCGAGATGCACGGCGACAGCGCGCTCGACCAGAAGCTGCGTGATTCGCTGGTGCCGGACGGCGCGCTGGTGGGCGAGGCCAACCTGCTGGTGTGCCCGAATATCGACGCAGCCAACATCTCGTACAACCTGCTCAAGGTGGCGGCGGGCAATAACGTGGCCATCGGCCCGATCCTGCTCGGCGTGAAGGAGCCGGTGCACATCCTGACGCCGTCGGCCACGGTGCGGCGTATCGTCAACATGACCTCGCTGGTCGTGGTGGATGCGGCGGCCAAGCGCTGAAGTCGGGTATTTGCCACGCGGTATCAGGAAAGCCGGGTTCGCCCGGCTTTTTTCATGCAGCCGTTCGGGGCATCGTATGCAAGGTTAGTATGCGCCCACATCCAAATAACATATTGAAACAATTGAAGATTTCCGGCGCGGCGGCGCGCAGGGATTGATTATTGGTGGACATGCGCGTAACCTTACGCCTTTGAATGCAGGCGCTCGTCCCGGGCGCGCCGGTGCCCGCGAGCAGGTTTCGCGCGCCGGAATGACCGTCCAACCAATATTTCGATAACGTGGGATCCAGGATTTCCCCGAACCAGACGCAGCGGCAGTCACTTTGGCAGTCCCTGAGCCTGGCACGACGCCTGGGCCATGTGTTGGCGGGCGCGGCGCTGTCGGTGGCCATCGCCACCGGTGCGCAGGTTGCGGTGGCTCGGCAGGCGACGCAGGATCTGGGCGCCAGCATCGACGGCATGGCGGGAACCATCGCCACGCAGCAGTTGCCCAACGATGCGCGCCAGACACTGGAGCGCATCGAGTCCGGCGGGCCGTTTCCGTTCGACAAGGATGGTTCGCGGTTCGGTAATTACGAACGCATCCTGCCGCAGCAGCCGCGCGGGTATTACCGCGAATACACCGTCAAGAACAGCAACACCAAAAGCCGGAATCGGGGAGCCAGGCGGATCGTTTGTGGTGGGGATCAGCGCGCCGCCAACGACTGCTATTACACGGAAGACCACTACAACAGTTTCAAACGGATAACCAAATGATGACTGACATTTTCGGATTGGGCGACGCCCTTGCCGCCCGCGAGGAGCGCGGCGCCGGAGATGGCTGGCAACGGGCCCACCATCAGGCCCAGAACCTTTATGACAACGTGCTCATGATGCCCCGACAGGAGCTCACGCACAGACTTCCGCCCGCATGCGCGCCCGCCATGGTGACCTGGGCCGACGACGGCACCAGCGAGGGAGCCATGAACCTGTTCAAGACGGTGCGTCCGAACATCGTCCAGTCGATTCGCGCGTTCCGCGTGCCTGAACTGGCCCACGCGGCCGCCGCGCTGAACCAGCATTTCCTGTACGCCAATTGCGCCCATTGCGCGAGCAAGGCGGAGATCCTTGAGACGATTGCCACGGAATTCACCTTCCCGAAGCATTTCGGCAAGAATTTCGATGCGCTGTCTGATTGCCTGACGGACATGATCCACAAGGCCGGCCCGCAGCCGGGCTTCGTGATCGTGCTGGAAGGACTGCCGATTGCGCAGAAATTCGACAAGGAAGGGCGTGAGGTGCTGCTCGACGTCTTCCGCGACGCGGCCGAGTTCTGGGCCGAGCGCAAGGTCCAGTTCCGGGTGTTCTACTCRTTCGCCTGAAGCCGCCTGCTGAATAAGAAATGCCCGCTGTTGCAGCGGGCATTTTCTTTTTGCAGGTTCGGACGGGCGGGTCAGGCCGATGACGGCAACTGGCCGTTCGGCGTGAGCCGGTCGATCAGCTCGGGCAGGCCCTCGCTGAGGCTGGCCGCCACGTCGTCCTGCGACATGCCCGTGGTTTCCGCCAGCGATTGCAGCGCGCCGCTGCCGCCGAGTGCGCCGCTCAGGTCCGCCGGGCTGACCGGCTCGTTGGCGCCGCCGCCAATCCACGAATCCACCTGCTGGCCGAGACCGGCCTGCGAGAGCATGTCGCGGAGCGCGCCGATGCCGCCCGTGGCCGCACCCATYGCCTGCGCGCTGCCGGTGGCCTCGCCCTGGCCGCCCAGCAGGCCGCCGAGCAGCGAGCCGAGGTCCATGCCGCCGGGCGCCGGCGCGCTGCCACCGCCCAGCATGCCGCCGAGCATCCCGCCCAATCCTCCAAGTCCACCCAGTCCGCCAAGCCCGCCCGCCGCGCCCGGATCGCTCGCGTCGGCCGGCGCCACGCTGCCATCGGCGCCCTGTGTCTTGTTGCGCATCGCCATCATGGCCAGCAGGCCGAGCGCGATCATCAGCTTCGGATTCATGCCGCCCCCGCCGGGCTGGCCATCTTCGCGTTGCCCGCCCAGTTGGCCGAGCACGCCGCCCAGCACGCTATCGAGTAGTCCCATCATCGACTCCTTTGGAGTTTGGAAGGTCAGAATCCGCCAAGTACGGCGTTCAGGGCCGCCAGGCAGGTCAGCCCGGCGGTTTCGGTACGAAGGATGCGCGGCCCCAGCGACACGCCCGTGAATCCGGCGCGGATCGCCGCCGCCTCTTCCTCGGGAGATAGCCCGCCTTCGGGGCCGATCACCAGCGTTACGCCCTGTTCGCGCCAGGCATCGCGGTGCGCGGCGGCCAACTCGGGCAGCGACGCCGACGCGCGTGGCGAAAGCAGCAGCCGCGGCGCACCTCCAGCCGGTTGGGCCGATGCCGCCAGCCACGCTTCCAAGGTAGCCAGCGGCGCCACGTCCGGCAAGCGGTTCCGTCCGCATTGCTCGCACGCGGCCTGCACAAGGGCCTGCCAGTGCGCCTGGCGGCGCGCGGCGCGGTCGCCCGACAGCCGCACGACCGAGCGCGCAGCCTGCAGGGGCTGGATCTCGGTGACGCCGAGTTCGACGGCTTTCTCGATCAGCCAGTCCATCTTGTCGCCGCCGGCCAGCCCCTGCGCCAGCGTCACGCGGTAGGGCAGTTCGGCCTCGGCCGGGTCGTGGCCGGCCACCTGCGCGGTGGCGTGCCGCTTGCCGATGTCCGCCAGCGTGGCCGCGTGGCTGCCGCCGCGGCCGTCGAACAGCGTGATGGCGTCGCCCGGGGCGAGGCGCAGCACCTGGATGTGACGCACCACGGCGTCGGGCAAGTCGAGCACGGCATCGGCAGTCAGTGCCGAGTCAATGAAAAAGCGAGGGGGCATCAGTCAGTCAGGAGTTGGCGGGCGCCTTGGCCGGGTCGAGGCGGGTGGCGAAGCCCCAGCGGTAGCCATCCGGGTCTTCGACCATGCAGTAGCGGTCGCCCCAGAACTGGTCGGCGGGCGGCATCACGCTGATGGCGCCGGCGGCGAGGGCCTGGGCGTAGATGGCGTCCACGTCGCCACAGTAGACATAGAAGGTCTGCGGGGCCTCCACGCCGAGCGAGCGCGGCGTGCGGGCGGTGCTGCCCCAGGCGCCTTCAGGCGCGAACATGACCACGAGTTCGCCCTGGTAGTGCATCTCGGCGTGGGTCGGCACGCCGTTTTCGTCGAGCACATGGCCGGCGGTGAAGCCGAACGCGCGGCTGTAGAAGTCGAGCGCGGCGCGACCACTGGCCACCGTGAGGTACGGGGTCAGCCAGGGCGTGTTGGACGGTCTGGGCATGATGGTCTCCGGATGGGCAGGCGTTTCCGGTGCATGTTACTTGGAGCCGCCGGCGCTGTCGAAGATCGCCTGCAGATGGCGCGGGTGCGTGAACAGCGTCGGATGGAGATCGGCGTGGTAGCAGCGCAGCGCGGACGCAAGCTGCCACTGGCGCAGGCGCGCGGCGATCTGGCTCGCGGGGCAGGCGGCGATGTCGAGTGCGTCGCTGGTCAGCGCGATCCCCCACAGYGCGCCGTAGGCCGGGATGAACGTGGCGAGCGGCGCCACATGGGCGAATAGTTCGCGCAGGCGCGCCAGCAGCAGCCGGGCTGTGTCGGGCCGGTGCAGCGGCGGGCCGAGGTGGATCGACATCGCCCCGCCCGGCGCCAGGCAGCGGCGCGCGGCCTGCAGGCCGTGGAGGGAGAAGAGGGCGGTGGCCGGGCTGCCATCGTCGGCTTCGGTCAGATCGAAGACGATCAGGTCGAAGCGCCGGCCGGCGCGGCCGAAGGCTTCCATCAGCCCGAGCGCGTCGCCGATGGCGATGTGCAGGCGCGGATCGTCGGGCTTGCCGGGCGCACTCAGGGCGCCCTGATGGATGCCCGGCAGCCATTCGCGCGCCAGGCGGACCACCTCGGCGTCCAGTTCGGCCACCACCACCTCGCGGATCGTGGGAATGCGCAGCAGTTCGAAGGCCGAGCCGCCGTCACCGCCGCCCACCACCAGCGCACTGCGCGGGCTGCCGTGCGCCGCGGCCATGGGATGGACCATCAATTCATGCTGGATCCAGGCGTCCGCTTCGGTGCTCATCACGCGGCCATCGAGCCGGAAGATGCGGCCAAATTGGGCGCTGTCGCCAATTTCGATCTGTTGATGGRCGGAACGTGACGCCGCAACCACATGGATATCGCCCAATGTGGCGCCTACGCCGGGTGCCAGCCATTCGGTCCAGCTTTGACGACCCCTTCGAGCCGTGCCCGGGCGTCCGGAAATACCCTCTGCTTCTGCTAAAATTGCGGTTTTCCCGCGCTCAGGTTCTCGCCGCATGTCTGCCCTCGCCCATCCCGCCACCAGCCCTTTCGCCTCGCAGCCCGCCAAATTGATGGCGGACGCCATCCGCGTGCTTGCCATGGACGCCGTCCAGCAAGCCAATTCCGGTCACCCCGGTGCACCGATGGGCATGGCGGATATCGCCGTGGCGCTCTGGGGCCGGCACCTGAAGCATAACCCCACGAACCCGCACTGGCCCGACCGCGACCGCTTCGTGCTGTCCAACGGCCACGGCTCGATGCTGGTCTACGCGCTGCTGCACCTGACCGGCTACGACCTGCCGATCGAGGAACTGCGCAACTTCCGMCAACTGCACAGCAAGACCGCCGGCCACCCCGAGTACGGCATCACGCCGGGCGTGGAAACCACCACCGGCCCGCTGGGCCAGGGCATCACCAACGCGGTGGGCATGGCGCTGGCCGAGCGCCTGCTGGGCGAGGAATTCAACCGCCCCGGCTACGACATCGTCAACCATCACACCTATGTGTTCCTGGGCGATGGCTGCCTGATGGAAGGCATCAGCCACGAAGCCTGCTCGCTGGCCGGCACGCTCAAGCTGAACAAGCTGATTGCGATGTGGGATGACAACGGCATCTCGATCGACGGCGACGTGGTGCACTGGTTCGCCGACGACACCCCGAAGCGCTTCGAAGCCTACGGCTGGAACGTGATTCGTGGCGTGGACGGCCATGACGTGGTGGC
Organism: Cupriavidus sp. KB_39; assembly: GCF_052114485.1. Classification (NCBI taxonomy): domain Bacteria; kingdom Pseudomonadati; phylum Pseudomonadota; class Betaproteobacteria; order Burkholderiales; family Burkholderiaceae; genus Cupriavidus; species Cupriavidus sp. KB_39. Next base: position 154,710 of record NZ_JBFREV010000003.1, on the reverse strand, counting down.
CGTGGACAACGCCATCGCGCAGGCCAAGGCCAGCGACAAGCCGACCCTGATCTGCTGCCGTACGATCATCGGCAAGGGTGCCCCGAACAAGCAAGGCGGCCACGACGTGCACGGCGCCCCGCTGGGCGGCGCCGAAGTGCTGGCCACGCGCGAGGCGCTGGGCTGGACGCACGCCCCGTTCGAACTCCCGCAGGACGCCTACACCGCCTGGGACGCCAAGACCAACGGCAACGCGCTGGAGCGCGCCTGGGACGCGCTGTTCGAGTCGTACGCCGAAGTGCATCCGTATGAAGCCGGCGAATTCACGCGCCGCATGCGCGGCGAGCTGCCGGGCGCGTTCGACGCCGCCGTGGACGCCTTCATCGCCAAGTGCGAGGAAAAGGCCGAAACGATCGCCACGCGCAAGGCCAGCCAGAACACCATCGAGGCCTTCGGCCCGGTGCTGCCCGAATTCCTGGGCGGCTCGGCCGACCTGACCGGCTCGAACCTGACCAACTGGTCGGGCAGCCAGGCCGTGCGCGTGGACGCCTGGGGCAACCACATCAACTACGGTGTGCGCGAGTTCGGCATGAGCGCCATCATGAACGGCATCACGCTGCATGGCGGCTACATCCCCTACGGCGCCACGTTCCTGACTTTCTCGGACTACAGCCGCAACGCGCTGCGCATGGCCGCGCTGATGCGGATCCGCTCGCTGTTCGTGTTCACGCACGATTCCATCGGCCTGGGCGAAGACGGCCCGACCCACCAGTCGATCGAGCACGTGGCCAGCCTGCGCCTGATTCCGAACATGGATGTCTGGCGTACCGCCGACACCACCGAGACCGCCGTGGCCTGGGCCGAGGCGATCCGCCGCGAGAACGGCCCGAGCTGCCTGATCTTCAGCCGCCAGAACCTGCCGTTCCAGCGCCGCGATGACGTCACGCGCGCCAATATCGCACGCGGCGGCTATGTGCTGCGCGATGGCACCAACCCGCGCACCAAGCGTCCGGACGCGGTGATCCTGGCCACGGGCTCCGAAGTGGGCCTGGCCGTGGGCGCCGCCGAGCAGCTGGCTGCCGATGGCGTGCACGTGCGCGTGGTATCGGTGCCGGCGACGACCGTGTTCGACAAGCAGGACGCCGCCTACAAGGTCAGCGTGCTGCCGGCTGGCGTGCCGCGCGTGGCAGTGGAGGCCGGCGTCAGCGACTTCTGGTGGAAGTACCAGGTCCAGGCGGTGGTCGGCATCGACACCTTCGGCGAATCCGCCCCGGCCGGCGTGCTGTTCAAGCACTTCGGCTTCACGGTGGAAAACGTCGCCGATACCGTGCGCGCCACGCTCGCCMAGTAATTCCCGCCCGCGCGGCAGCCGGTGCGACGCGCCGGTTGCGGCGCCGGCCCCGCTTTCATCGATCGCACTCTAGGAGATAGACATGACCATCAAGATCGGCATCAACGGCTTCGGCCGCATCGGGCGCATGGTGTTCCGTGCCGCCGTGGCCAACTTCAAGGACGTTGAAGTGGTCGCCATCAACGACCTGCTCGAGCCCGATTACCTGGCCTATATGCTCAAGTACGACTCGGTGCACGGCCGCTTTGACGGCGAAGTGGCCGTGGACGGCAACACGCTGGTCGTGAACGGCAAGAARATYCGCCTGACCGCCGTGAAGGACCCGGCCGAGCTGAAGTGGGGCGAGGTGGGCGCGGACGTGGTCATCGAATCGACCGGCATCTTCCTGACCAAGGAAGGCGCACAGAAGCACATCGACGCGGGCGCGAAGAAGGTGATCATGTCGGCGCCGTCGAAGGACGACACYCCGATGTTCGTGTACGGCGTGAACCACGCCTCGTACAAGGGCGARGCGATCATCTCGAACGCCAGCTGCACGACSAACTGCCTGGCCCCGGTGGCCAAGGTGCTGAACGACAAGTGGGGCATCAAGCGCGGCCTGATGACCACGGTGCACGCCGCCACGGCAACGCAGAAGACCGTCGACGGCCCGTCGAACAAGGACTGGCGCGGTGGCCGCGGCATCCTGGAAAACATCATCCCTTCGTCGACTGGCGCTGCCAAGGCCGTGGGCGTGGTGATTCCGCAGCTGAACAAGAAGCTGACCGGCATGTCGTTCCGCGTGCCGACCTCGGATGTGTCCGTGGTCGACCTGACCGTCGAACTCGAAAAGTCGGCAACTTACGATGAAATCTGCGCCGAAATGAAGGCACAGAGCCAGGGCGCGCTGAAGGGCGTGCTGGGCTACACCGAAGACAAGGTCGTGGCGACGGAYTTCCGTGGCGACGCGCGCACCTCGATCTTCGACGCCGAAGCCGGCATYGCGCTGGATGGCACCTTCATCAAGGTCGTGAGCTGGTACGACAACGAGTGGGGCTATTCGAACAAGTGCCTGGAAATGGCACGCGTGGTGGCCAAGTAATCGTCGCAGGCTGGACGAAGTACGATAAAAAACGCGCCTTCGGGCGCGTTTTTTTTATGGCTGCGAGGCGAGTGGCGGTAGCGGCTGGGCGTCGACGCCGTCGCCATCGACAATGAAATGGCCGCCGGCCACATGGTGGATGGTGCGCAGTGCATCGTGGCCGGCAAAGTGCCAGCGGCCCTCGCTGAACACGCGGCCGTCGGCATGCGCGGCCACCACTTCGCCGAGGAACAGGTCATAGCCGGCCTGGATGGCAGGTTCCGGCAGCAGCCGGCATTCGAGCCACGCGGCACAGCCCTCGAGCAACGGCGCACCGACGACATCGCCCTGGAAAGTCTGCAGTCCGTAGGCGGCGAACTTGTCGATCCCTTGCTGCTCGGAGATGGCCAGGCCAGAACTGGAGCCGAGGGCTTGCGTGACATCCACCTGGCTCACCGTCGGCACGTGCAGCGCGAATTCACCGCTGGCCTCGAGCAGTTGGCGCGTCCACGTGGCWTTGTCGAGCACCACGGCCACCTTCGGCGGTGCGAAGTCCAGCGGCATGGCCCAGGCCGCCGCCATGATGTTGCGCTGGCCGCCATGCGCGGCGCTGACCAGCACGGTCGGGCCATGGTTGAGCAGCCGGTAGGCTTTGGCGAGTTCGACGGGAAGGCGGTGGGACGTCATGGCGCGAAATCGGACGATTCTGAGTGAAAGATGCGGGCTTCCGCTCACTATACGCCGTCGGCGCAAAGGCTACCGGGGCGTCTTTTGACATTATCTGTCGCTATCCAGTCAAATCCCGCCCAATCCGAGCCCTCGTAGTGCGAGAAATGATGAATTTGCTTTTCCCGGTAGTTTTTTTCTCTTACACTCGGAAGAATCTGTTGAACTCTGATGTGCAGCCAGTGAAAGTGGTGGGGCCATCTAAGCGTGGGCATAACAACCGGGCCTGATCATGGTGAATGTGGATACCAAGCTGCTGGTGATTTTCACCGAGCTGCTGAGCAAGCGAAACGCCACATATGTGGCGGAAAAGATGCATATGACCGCACCTGCGGTCTCGCATTCGCTTGGCCGCCTGCGCGAGATCTTCGACGATCCTCTTTTTATCCGCGTGCCTCACGGCCTGACGCCGACGCCGCGCGCGCTGGAACTGGGCCCCAAGATCCGCGACATGCTGGATCTCTGGTCGTCCATCAATGAAGGTGAAGTCGACGACTTCGACCCGGCTATCGCGACCGGCACCTTGAATATCGGCTTTGCCGCCGAACTGGGCGACACGGTCTTCAATCGTTTCATTCTCCGTATCAAGCAGATGGCGCCGGAACTGCACATCCGGCTGGTCGAATCCCATTCGTGGGAATCGGACGTCGCTTCGATGCGCGCCAACGAGCTGGACCTCGCATTTTCGCCATTCCCGACCCGGCATCCGGAGATCGTCGAGGAGATGGTGACGTCGTTGAACCTCTGGGTTTGCGCCCGCAAGGACCACCCGCTGCTCAAGACCGATTTGACGCTTGAGCAATACCTCGATTGCAGCCATATCTTCATGGCGCACTCGGGCGGCGCCGGCCGTCCGGCTCCGTCGCTGATTCCGCTCGATTACGCCCTGCAGCAACGAGGCCTCAAGCGGAATGCGACGCTGACGGTACATTCGTGGCGTGCTCAGGCCGAACTGGCTGCCCAGACCGACATGATCTTCACGGTCAACGCGCTGACCAAGGACATGGCCTGCGAGACCTACGGCCTCAAGGCTTTCCCGCTACCAGCTGAACTCAACACGCTGCTGGGCCTGAACATGTTCTGGCACCGCAGCCGCAACACGCACCCCATGCTGGTATGGGCGCGTGGCCTGTTCCGGCAAGTGGTAGCCGAGTTCGTCGGCGTCCAGGCCGTCACCCCGCGCGGCCTGCGCGTGGTGGAAGAACAGGATCAGGATATTCCGCAGCCGTAATCGGACTCTGCAGCAAGCGGTTAAACGACTCGGGCGCCTTGTGCGCCCGAGTCGTTTTTATTTGTGCCATCGCAAAGTGCCAGCAGTTTCGGACATGTCTCATATCCGGCCAGGTGATGCCCTGCTAGCGTCGCCATTCGCAACCAACCCAGGGAGCAATGAATGGCGCAGGACATTTTCTTGAACCTCAGCGGCATCGCGGGCGAGTCCATCGACGCGACGCATACCGGTGATATCGAAGTGCTCGAGTGGGCGTGGTCCGTCAGGCAACCCGCAAACATGCACGCAGGCAGCGGGGGCGGCGCCGGCAAGTGCGCCGTCGAGGATCTGACGTTTGACCACTATACGGATCGGGCCTCGCCCAATCTTGTCCAGTACTGCCTCACCGGCAAGCATATTGCCCGCGCCATCCTCGTCATGAGAAAGGCGGGCGGATCACCACTCGAATATCTGAAGATGACGATGGAGGACGTGCTGGTCACGCAGGTGGCTCCCGTCTACTACAACACCATGCGCGTGCCGAGGGAGCGCGTGGCGCTGTCGTTTTCGCGATTCCGGCAGGAGTATGTCGTGCAGAACGCGGGTGGCGGTAGTGCGGGGACGATAGGGGTGGGGTACGACGTCAAGGCCAATGCGGTGATTTGAGGAGAGGTCATGTTGCTTATATCGAAGAGCGGCATCGTTGACGCCGAGCGGGTCAAGGTGAAGATCTTTCCAGGATTGGAGAGAACCCCCATGCTCAAGGTCAACGGGATAGTGGTCCACCAAACGAACTCTTCCACATCGGGCAGTACGTTCGCGCATTATCAGAAGGCGGGAGCGCATGGCGCGCATTTTCTGATCGACAAGGATGGGACGATATACCAGACCGCATCCGTGTATAAGCGTACCAACCATGTTGGCTGGCTTAAATCACGCTGCCTGGAAACCAGCCAGTGTGCGCCTGCCGAATTTCGGGATGCGCAGAGAATCAAGGGGATCAAGAAGCTCTCCGCGTATGAGCACAAGAAAGAGTCTCCAGCGCGATATCCGGGCAACAATGACTCAATCGGAATTGAAATCGTTGGCCGGGAAATCGGTAAAGTCGAGGGATATGAGGCCGTCAACGAAGCGCAAAATAGATCGTTGCGTTGGCTAGTCAGGGAGCTCGCCGAAACGTTGGGAGTGTCGATGCGCGAAGTGCACAAGCACCCCGACATATCCTACAAAAAGCCGTCGGAAGCGAGGTCGGCGAAATGGCAGGACTGAGAAACGCCGCACTAGCGCTATGTCTCTTGAGTGGGCTAGCAACTCATTCTTACGCTAGAGATGTTAAGAAGGTCGTTGTGGAGAGCGTCGGCCTGAGCGATATAGAGGGGGTTGCCGAGGAGGCCTGCAAAGCGTTTAAGCCAACCGCTTCTCAGATCCGGGCGTATTTCTCAAGAGCTTATCCAGTTGACGGATTCTGGTCGACTAATAAATTCTATTCTCCGTGCCATGCGAAAGGCTCTGTGGAATTTTCCGACGGAAATGCGGGGCGGTGGATCCTGACGTCCAGTGGCATCGCCGAGTTGACGTGGAACCTAAGCGGGCGGGTAGTGCTATATCACGAGAAAAATGGGTGGAGCGACCCATTTCGAGGCATGTACGATGGGCCGGAGCAATAGCGCGRCCGAGGGGAGGCGAGGGGGCAACGACTCGATCTAGCCTCCCAAATAAAAAAACCGGCGCCGAGGCGCCGGTTTTTGTTGCCTGCTCGCTGGGCCGTGGCCCGCGGCGGCTTATCGTTTGGGTCTGTGGGGACAGTCGTTCTTGGTGCAGTTGCCGTACAGCGACAATGCGTGTTCCTGCAGTGCAAAGCCGCGCTCGCGCGCAATGCTTTGCTGGCGTTGCTCGATGTCGGAGTCGAAGAATTCCTCGACCCGGCCGCAATCGAGGCACACCAGGTGATCATGGTGCTTGCCTTCGTTGAGTTCGAAGATCGCCTTGCCTGATTCGAAGTTGTTGCGCGACAGCAGACCCGCCTGCTCGAATTGGGTCAGGACGCGATATACCGTGGCGAGACCGATATCCATGTGCTCGTTGAGCAGGATGCGGTACACGTCTTCGGCGCTCAGGTGGCGCTGTTCACTGGTCTGGAAGATCTCGAGGATCTTGAGGCGGGGGACGGTCGCCTTCAGGCCGATGTTTTTGAGGTCCGCCGGACTCGGCATAGGCGTGACTCCCTAGAGTACAATGTCTGGATAGTTGAATCATAAGGGTTTTGGCGACAAAAGTCGCCCCGGTGCCACGGCCTGTACCGGACCCGGCACTATCCTTTCCCGTCTGAAAGCGAGATCCATGCGTTCATTCCGTACGACCGCCATGCGCCTGCCGCTGGTGTCTTCCCTGCTGGYSGCCGCCGTGCTGGCCGGCGCCTGCTCGGCCTATGACAGCACGTCGCGCAAGGTGGCCGACGCCATCACGCCGTATCGTATCAATATCGTACAGGGCAATTTCGTCTCGCGCGAGGCGGCGTCGCAACTGCGCGAAGGCATGACGCGCGATCAGGTCCGCTTCCTGCTGGGCACGCCGCTCTTGACCGACGTTTTCCACGGCAATCGCTGGGATTACGTGTTCTCGTTCCGCCGCGGCAGCACGCCAGTCGTGCAGCAGCGCCGCTACACGGTGTTCTTCGATGGCGACAAGCTGGTCAAGTTTGGCGGGGACGAACTGCCGTCCGAATATGAGCTGATCGCCGAAATCGACGGGATGAAGGCAGCCCTGCGCAACCAGACGCCGGGCAAGATCGTGACGAGTTCGAGCAGCGCACCGGCTGACGCCCCGGCCACGCCGGCACCGGCCGCACCGGCAGGCGCTGCCGATAGTGCCGCCCCCGTGCCGCCGACCGCCGCGCCGGCCCCCGAAGCCGCCCCGGCTCCGGCCACCCCGCCAGCCACGCCCACGCCCGACACGTCCGCCAAACCGGCAAGCTGACCGGCACGCGGCCCGTTGCGGGCCGCGCCCGGAYGCCATGCCGCCTCGCCGCCCCGGCCGGGCGGCGCCCCTTCCCCCGACATCGCACAAWCACCATGAATATTGCAATCGCAGGCGCTTCCGGCCGCATGGGCCGCATGCTCATCGAACATGTGCTGAATACCGACGGCGTGACGCTGACCGGCGCGCTCGACGTGCCCGGCGCCGCCGCGCTGGGCCAGGATGCCGGGCTATTCCTGGGCCGCGCCACGGGTGTGACGATTTCGTCCGATGTGGACGCCGTGCTCGGCGCCGCCGACTGCCTGATCGACTTCACGCGCCCCGAAGGCACGCTGGCCCACGTGGCGGCGGCGCGCCGGCTCGGCAAGAAGATGGTGATCGGCACCACGGGCTTCGACGCCGCCGGCAAGCAGGCGCTGGCGGACGCTGCCAAGTCGATCGCCATCGTCTTCGCCGCGAACATGAGCGTGGGGGTGAACGCCACCTTCAAGCTGCTGGAAGTGGCGGCAAAGCTACTTTCGACCGGCTATGACATCGAGATCATCGAAGCCCACCATCGTCATAAAGTGGACGCGCCATCGGGCACGGCGCTGGCCATGGGCGAGGTGGTTGCCGGCGCGCTGGGCCGCAGCCTGGACGATTGCGCCGTCTACGCCCGCGAAGGCCATACCGGCCCGCGCGACGCCAACAGCATCGGCTTTGCCACCGTGCGCGGCGGCGATATCGTCGGCGATCACACCGTGATGTTCGCCGGCATTGGCGAGCGCATCGAGATCAGCCACAAGTCGTCGAGCCGCCAGTCGTACGCCGATGGCGCCGTGCGCGCGGCGCGCTTCCTGGCCGACAAGCCGGCCGGCCTGTTCGACATGCAGGACGTGCTGGGCCTGAAGTAAGCCCGGCACACGCCAAAAATTGCCGAAAATGGCCCGCCGCGTGGCCATTTTCAGACTTTTCGCCGTCCGTGGCGGGTGTCCGCCACGGTTATAATCGGCTCTTTCGCAAATCGGTCCGCCCGGCACCCCAGGTGCGCGCGGAACGCCGTCCCCGATCCGACGTCCTGATCCGTCGTACCAAACATGCAAGACAAATATCTTCCTTCCGCCGTTGAACAAGCCGCCCAGCAGCACTGGCAGGCCACCGAAGCCTACAAGGTGGCCGAGCACGCTGTGGGTCCCGACGGGAAGGAGAAGTCGAAGTTCTACGCCTGCTCGATGCTGCCGTACCCGTCGGGCAAGCTGCACATGGGTCACGTGCGGAACTACACGATCAACGACGTAATGGCGCGCTACCTGCGCATGAACGGCCACAACGTGCTGATGCCGATGGGCTGGGACGCGTTCGGCATGCCGGCCGAGAACGCCGCGCTGAACAACCACGTGGCGCCAGCCGCCTGGACCTACGACAACATCGCTTACATGAAGAAGCAGATGCAGTCGATGGGCCTGGCGATCGACTGGTCGCGCGAGGTGGCAACCTGCAGCCCGGACTACTACCGCTGGAACCAGTGGCTGTTCCTGAAGATGCTGGAAAAGGGCATCGCCTACCGCAAGACCGGCACGGTCAACTGGGACCCCGTGGACCAGACCGTGCTGGCGAACGAGCAGGTCATCGACGGGCGCGGCTGGCGCTCGGGCGCGGTGGTGGAAAAGCGCGAAATTCCGATGTATTACCTGCGGATTACCGATTATGCGGASGAGTTGCTCGGTGATCTGGATGCGCTGGGCTGGCCCGAGCGCGTCAAGGTCATGCAGCAGAACTGGATCGGCAAGAGCACCGGCGTGCGCTTCGCGTTCCCGCACAAGATTTCGGGCGCGGACGGCAAGCTCGTCAATGACGGCAAGCTGTACGTGTTCACGACCCGTGCCGACACGATCATGGGCGTGACGTTCTGCGCCGTGGCCGCCGAGCACCCGCTGGCTACCCTGGCCGCGGCGAACAACCCGACGCTGGCCGCCTTCATCGACGAATGCAAGCATGGTTCGGTCATGGAAGCCGACATGGCGACCATGGAGAAGAAGGGCATGCCGACCGGGCTCCAGGTCGAGCACCCGCTGACCGGCGAGCCGGTGGACGTCTGGGTCGGCAACTATGTGCTGATGAGCTACGGCGACGGCGCCGTGATGGGCGTGCCGGCGCACGACGAGCGCGACTTCGCGTTCGCGAACAAGTACCAGCTGGCGATCCGGCAGGTGGTGGACGTCAAGGCCCWGCCGTTCTCCACCGAAGCGTGGCAGGAATGGTACGGCGACAAGGAAGCCGGCAAGCTGGTCCACAGCGGCAAGTACGATGGCCTGGGCTATCAGGCCGCGGTGGACGCCATCGCGGCCGACCTCGCCGCCAAGGGCCTGGGCGAGAAGAAGGTGACCTGGCGCCTGCGCGACTGGGGCATCTCGCGCCAGCGCTACTGGGGCACGCCGATCCCGTTGATCCATTGCGATGCCTGCGGCGTGGTGCCGGTGCCCGAGCAGGACCTGCCCGTGGTGCTGCCGGAAGACCTCGTGCCGGACGGCACCGGCAAYCCGCTGAACAAGGACCCGCGCTTCCTGAACTGCACGTGCCCGTCCTGCGGCAAGCCCGCGCGCCGCGAGACSGACACGATGGATACSTTCATCGACTCGTGCTGGTACTACATGCGCTACACGTGCCCGGACGCCCCGACGATGGTCGACGCCCGCAACGACTACTGGATGCCGATGGACCAGTACATCGGCGGCATCGAGCACGCGATCCTGCATTTGCTGTACGCCCGCTTCTGGACCAAGGTCATGCGCGATATGGGCCTGGTCAAGTTCAGCGAGCCGTTCACGAACCTGCTGACGCAGGGGATGGTGCTCAACGAGACCTATTACCGCGAGGACGCCTCCGGCAAGAAGCACTGGTACAACCCGGTCGAGGTGGACGTGCGGACCGACGAGCGCGGCCGCCCGCTGGGTGCCACGCTGAAGGCGGACGGCCAGCCGGTGGTGATCGGCGGCGTGGAGAAGATGTCGAAGTCGAAGAACAACGGCATCGATCCGCAGGCGCTGATCGACCAGTACGGCGCCGACACGGCGCGCCTGTTCGTCATGTTCGCCGCGCCGCCCGAGCAGCAGCTCGAGTGGAGCGGTTCGGGCGTGGAAGGCGCGTCGCGCTTCCTGCGCCGCGTGTGGAACTTCGCCCATGCCAACGCGCAGGCGATTCGTGACGGCGCCGGCACGGCGTTCACGGCCGATGACGCCGCGCTGCGCCGCGACCTGCACGGCGTGTTGAAGCAAGCGAATTACGATTATCAGCGCATCCAGTACAACACCGTGGTCTCGGCCACGATGAAGATGCTGAACGCGCTGGAAGACGCTAAGGGCGCCTCGCCGGCCGCGCGCCGCGAGGGCTTCGGCATCCTGCTGCGCGTGCTGTACCCGGTGGTGCCGCACGTTACGCACGCGCTGTGGCAGGAGCTGGGCTACGCCGAGCAGGGCGGCGACCTGCTGGACGCCGCCTGGCCGCAGGTGGACGAAGCCGCGCTGGTGCGTAGCGAGATCGAACTGGTGCTCCAGGTGAACGGCAAGGTCCGTGGCAGCCTGACGGTGCCGGCCGATGCCGATCGCGCCGCCATCGAGGCCACGGCCGCCGCGAGCGAGATTGTGGCGAAGTTCGCCGCCGGCGCCGCGCCCAAGAAGATCGTGGTTGTGCCGGGCCGACTCGTCAACGTGGTGCTCTGAGGCGCCCGGAAACAAGGGAATTGCGAAGCATGGACGGAATCAACACAGGACGTCGCAGGGTGCTGGCCGCGATGGCGGCAGCCGGCTTGCTGGCCGGCTGCGGCTTTCACATGCGCGGCAACGCCGACTTCGCGTTCAAGCGACTCTATATTGGGCTTCCGGCCAATTCGCTGATGGGATCGGACCTGCGCCGCAACATCCGCAATGGCTCGGACACGCAGATCGTCGATGATCTGAAGGAAGCCGACGCGATTCTCGATGTGCTGGGTGACACCCGCGGCAAGTCGATCCTGTCGATCACGACCGAGGGCGTGGTGCGCGAATACCGGTTGACGCAGCGGTTCAGCTTCCGCCTGCGCGACCCGGCCGGCAAGGAACTGATTCCGCCGTCGCAACTGGTCCTGACCCGCGACCTGACCTACAACGAAGCCAACACGCTGGCCAAGGACTACGAGGAGCAGCAGCTCTATCGCGACATGCAGCGCGATATCGTCCAGCAGCTGATGCGCCGCCTGGCCTCGGTCAAGGCCATCTGAGAGCGGCTAGACTCCGCCCCGCACCGCGATGCAACTGAAGCTCGACGGACTCGACGCGCACCTGAAGCAGGCCCAGGCCAAGGGCATGGCGCCGCTGTACGTCGTGCATGGCGACGAACACCTGCTGGTGCTCGAAGCGGTAGACCGGCTGCGCCGCACCGCGCGCGAGGCCGGTTTTTCCGAGCGGGACGTSCTCGTGGCGGAGCGCGGCTTCCACTGGAGCCAGCTGGTCGAGGCCCAGCAGTCGATGTCGCTGTTCGGCGACCGGAAAATCGTGGAATTGCGGATCCCGACCGGCAAGCCCGGCAAGGATGGCGGCGAGGCGCTGCGCGCCGTGGCGGCCCAGCCGTCGCCGGACGTGGTGATGCTCGTCACGCTGCCCCGGCTTGATTTCGCSACRTCCAAGTCRGCGTGGTTCCAGGCGCTGGAGTCCGCCGGGGTMTCGATCAAGGTCGATGCCGTGGACCGCACGCGGCTGCCGGCCTGGGTTGGCGAGCGGCTGGGATTGCAGCAGCAGCGCGTGGAACCGGGCGAGGCCGGGCGCCGSGCGCTCCAGTTCATCGCCGACAAGGTGGAAGGCAACCTGCTCGCCGCCCACCAGGAAATCCAGAAGCTCGGCCTGCTGTACCCGCCCGGCGTGCTTACCTTCGACCAGGTGCACGACGCGGTGCTCAATGTGGCCCGTTACGACGTCTTCAAGCTGTCCGAGGCGATGCTCGGCGGCGACGTGCCGCGCCTCACGCGCATGCTCGAAGGGCTGCGCGGCGAGGGCGAGGCCACGGTGCTGGTGCTCTGGGCGCTGACCGAGGAAATTCGCGTATTATCCAAAGTCCGGCAAGGGCTGGCGGCCGGCAAGCCGGCGGGCGTGCTGATGCGCGAATTGCGCGTCTGGGGCCCACGCGAGCGGCTGGTGCCGCAGGCCGCGCAGCGGTTGGCGCTGCCGCAGCTGGAAGCCGCGCTGGCCATGGCCGCCCGGCTGGACCGGCAGGTCAAGGGCCTATCCGACCTGCCAGGCGCAGGCGGCCTGGGCGGCAGCCTCCCGGCCGAGCCATGGGATGGCCTGCTGCAACTGGCGCTGATGATCGCGCGCCCGGCCTGAGTTTCCGATCGACCGGTCGCCTGACCTACCCGCACGACACCGGCCCCCGGGCCCCCGAGACACTACTACGCAGTCGAGCCAGGAACGCCTGGACACCATCATGACCGAGTTCGATCTCAACGCTTACATGGACCGCGTTGGCCAGCAGGCCCGCGCGGCGTCGCGCGCGATGGCGCGGGCCACCACGGCCGACAAGAACCGCGCGCTGCTGACCATCGCCGCCGCCATCCGCCGGGATGCCGACAAGCTCAAGGCCGTGAATGCGCGCGATGTGGAGCGTGCCCGGGCCAACGGCCAGGACGCCGCGTTCGTGGACCGCCTGACGCTGTCCGACAAGGCCATCGACACGATGGCGGCCGGGCTGGAGCAGATCGCCGCGCTGGCGGACCCGATCGGCGAGATCACCAATATGAAGTTCCGCCCGACCGGCATCCAGGTCGGTCAGATGCGCGTACCGCTGGGCGTGATCGGCATCATCTATGAGTCGCGCCCGAACGTGACCATCGACGCCGCGGCACTGTGCCTGAAGTCCGGCAACGCCACGATCCTCCGCGGCGGCTCCGAAGCCATCGAGTCGAACACGGCACTGGCCGCGCTGGTGGCGGAAGGGCTTTCGTCGGCCGGGCTGCCGGCCGAGGCCGTGCAGGTCATCGAGACCACCGACCGCGCCGCCGTGGGCCGGCTGATCACGATGACGGAATATGTCGACGTGATCGTGCCGCGCGGCGGCAAGAGCCTGATCGCGCGCCTGATGGAAGAGGCCCGCGTGCCGATGATCAAGCACCTGGACGGCATCTGCCACGTCTACATCGACACCGATGCGGACCTGGACAAGGCCATCCGCGTGGCCGACAACGCCAAGACGCAGCGCTACGCGCCGTGCAACACGATGGAAACGCTGCTGGTGTCGCGCGACATCGCCGCCGCCGTGCTGCCGCCGTTGGCCAGCATCTATCAGGAGAAAGGCGTGGAGCTGCGCGTCTGCGCCGCCACGCGCGCCACGCTGGAAGCGGCCGGCTTCGGCAAGCTGGTCGATGCCACCGAGGAGGACTGGCGCCTCGAATACCTGGCGCCGGTGCTGGCCATCCGCACCGTGGACGGGCTCGACGCGGCCATCGACCATATCAATACCTATGGCTCGGCCCACACCGATTCGATCATCACCGAGAACTACACCGCCGGCATGCGATTCCTGCGCGAGGTGGATTCGGCCAGCGTGATGATCAACGCCTCCACGCGCTTCGCCGATGGTTTCGAATACGGCCTGGGCGCGGAGATCGGCATTTCCAACGACAAGCTCCACGCACGCGGCCCGGTCGGGCTGGAGGGGCTGACTTCGTTGAAATACGTCGTATTCGGGCACGGGGAAATCCGGACCTGAGGATTGCCGGCCACGCTTCTTAAAAACGCCAAAACAACGTCCACCACCAATGCTCTGGGTCAAGTCGTTCCATATCGTCTTTGTCGTGTCGTGGTTCGCGGGGCTGTTCTACCTGCCGCGCATCTTCGTCAACCTGGCGATGGAGACCGATCCGGCCGGCGTGCAGCGGCTGCTGCTGATGGCGCGCAAGCTGTTCCGGTTCATGACCATGCTGGCCGTGCCGGCCGTGGTGTTCGGGCTGTGGCTGTACCTCGGCTATGGCATCGGACGCGGCACGGGGCAGGGCTGGATGCACGCCAAGCTGGCGCTGGTGCTGGTGCTGATCGGCTACCACCACGGCTGCGGCGTGCTGTTGCGCAAGTTCGAGCGGGGCGCCAATGCGCGCTCGCACACGTTCTATCGATGGTTCAACGAAGTGCCGGTGCTGGTGCTGCTGGCTATCGTGATCCTCGTGGTCGTGAAGCCGTTTTAAGCGATCTACGATTCAGCGTTCTCCCCCAAAGCCTTACATGAGGTCATGATGAGCAAGCAGGTCGAGTACTTCCTGGCGCCGCAGTCCCCGTTTACCTACCTCGGACATGCCCGCTTCGTCGACATCGCCAACCGCCATAACGCCCAGGTGCTGCTGAAGCCGGTGGATCTTGGCAAGGTGTTCGCGGTGTCCGGCGGCGTGCCGCTGGCGCAGCGTCCGCCGCAGCGCCAGGCATACCGGCTGGTGGAACTCGAGCGTTGGAGCCAGTTCCTGAACATGCCGATGCATCTGCATCCGACGTTCTTCCCGGTGTCCGGCGATGCCGCYGCCCGGCTGATCATCGCCGCGCAACTGGCGCACGGCACGGCGCGCGCGCTGGAGTTGACCGGCGCCATCTGCCGGGGCGTGTGGGCGGACCAGCGCAATATCGCCGATGCGGCCACGCTGGCGCTGATCGCGGACGAGGCCGGCCTGGACGGCGCCAATCTGCTCAAGGCCAGCGAGGGTCAGGCCGTGCAGGCCGCCTACGCGCAGAATACGCAGGACGCGCTCTCCGCCAACGTGTACGGCGCCCCGTGGTTCGTGCTGGATGGCCAGCCGTACTGGGGCCAGGACCGCCTCGATTTCCTGGACCGCGCCCTGGCCGCCGACTAGCGGTCCGCCGCGCGGTCCGCTACGCTAGTCTCACTCCCGTCCGCCACGGCGGACGTTTTTGTTTGCAGGATGYTCTTCCCATGACCCAAGCCTTCTTTGCTCCTTGCCCGCGTGGCCTGGAATCCGCCCTTGCCGAGGAACTGCGGGAAATCGCCCAGTATCCGGCCGTGGTGGCCGCCGCGCCGTTCCAGGTGCATCGCGAGGTGCCGGGCGGCGTGCCGTTCTCGGGCGAGATGGCGGCGGCCTATGCCGTCAACCTGCACTCGCGCATYGCCAGCCGCGTGCTGCTGCGCGTGGCGCAGCGCGGCTACCGGCATGAGGACGATGTCTACGCGCTGGCCCGCCAGCAACGCTGGGATCAGTGGTTTTCGCCGGATGAGTCGCTGCGGGTGGACATCACCGCGCACAAGTCACCGCTGCACAGCCTGAACTTCACCGCGCTGCGCGTGAAGGACGGTGTTTGCGATGCCATGCGCGAGGCGCTCGGCGACCGTCCCAGCGTCGATACGGTCAGCCCGGATGTGCGGATTTATGCGCATTTGACCGAGTTCGACTGCACGCTCTACCTCGACACCACCGGCGARCCGCTGTTCAAGCGCGGCTGGCGCATGGAGAAGGGCGAGGCGCCGCTCAAGGAAAACCTCGCCGCCGGCATCCTGCGGCTGGCGGGATGGGTGCAGGGCCAGACCGACCGCCCGTTCTTTGATCCGATGTGCGGCAGCGGCACGTTCCTGGTGGAGGCGGCGCAGGTGGCGCTGGGCCTCCCGCCGGGCGGGGCGCGGACCTTCGCGTTCGAATGGCTCAAGGGCATGGACAACAAGGCCTGGCAGGCCCTGCGCGCCGATGCGCAACGCGCCAAGGAGGCGGCGGCCAAGGGCGTGGCGGCGCTGGAGATCGCCGGATCGGACATTTCCACGGACATGCTGACCATGGCGGACGCCAACTGGCAGCGCGCCGGGCTGCCGGGCGAGGTGCCCCTGAAGCAGGTGGATGCGCGCTTTGTGCAGCCACCGTTCGCCACGCCGGGCGTGATGCTGATGAATCCGCCCTATGGCGAGCGGATYGCCGTGCGCGGCGAGCAGCGCCGGGGCGCACTGCCCGAGGCCCCGCGCGACGAGGCCGAGGAGGCCGCCGCGAACCAGTTCGCCAGCGCCTTCGCTACCACCTTGAAGCAACACTTCGCGGGCTGGCAGGCGTGGGTGTTCACGGGCGACCTGAGTATGCCGAAGCGCCTGCGGCTCAAGGAATCGCGCCGCACGCCGCTCTACAACGGCAATATCGAATGCCGGCTGTTCCGCTTCGACATGGTGCGCGGCGGCAACCGCAAGGAAGGCGGGGAAGCGCCGAAGGAATAAGGGGGATGCGGGACGGTCAGGCTTATGCCTGCTTGTTCCGGCCCGTCAGCGCCTCGGGGTTGCGGGCGAAATCGCTCAGGAACCCCTGCAGGCTCACCACCGGCTCCTGGAGCAGGTGGCGCGGCAGGTCGAACAGCGCGTAGAAATACTCCTCGCGCCCTTCGCACCGCTCGGCCGGCAGGCAGTATTGCTCCCAGTCGGCGCACGCCGGCGTGTACATGCCGTTGCCGGGCCAGAAGAACGGCACGATGCGGCCYTCSCGCAGCCCTTCGATCAGCGTGGCCGGCGCCTCGTAGGCTTCGGCCGACTCCACCTGGCTCATCAGCCCGGCGCGCGTCTCGATCACCATCAGCGTGGCATGTCCCTGCGCCGTCAGCAGCAGGATGCCCACCGGATTCGGATACAGGTAGTACTCGACGAAGCCATAGCGCGCGGCGGTCTGGCGCACGCGGTCGGCCATCACCGGATCGGACAGGAACGCGTACGAGTGCCGCGTGAGCAGGTCGCGCAGCGTGCGCGAGATYGCCGCGAAATACTGTTGCTGGAGTGCGTCGATTTCCTGGTCGAGCCGCGCCACCATGTTCGGATCGTGCTTCTTCACA
Organism: Cupriavidus sp. KB_39; assembly: GCF_052114485.1. Lineage (NCBI taxonomy): Bacteria > Pseudomonadati > Pseudomonadota > Betaproteobacteria > Burkholderiales > Burkholderiaceae > Cupriavidus > Cupriavidus sp. KB_39. Next base: position 137,611 of record NZ_JBFREV010000003.1, on the reverse strand, counting down.
TAGCGGTCGATCAGCCCATGGTTGAAGCCTTGCACCGCAATGCTTTCGTCGGCGGTGCCGGTCAGCAGGATGGTCTTGCACGGCAGGTCCTGCAGCGCCTGGCAGAACTCGAGGCCATCCATCTGCGGCATCGAGTAGTCCACCACGATCACCCCGGGCTGCATGAAGCGATGGATGTCGTGGACCTGGCGATAGATGCGGTCCACGTCGAGTTGCACGGTGCGCCGCTCGCTCAGGAAGGTCAGGTCGTCGTGGGTCACGCGCACGGGCAGGAAGGCCGGATGCCGGGTGGCATAGGCTTCGCGGATCCATGTCAGTGCCTCGCGCGGGTCGGTGAAGCTCACCACGGCGCGCGACGCGTCCATCTGGAATGCCAGGCTGTCGATAAACGATTTGCTGTCGTCCACCAGCACCGTCAGGACGGGGTGATGGAAGACCGACAGGTTCCTGTCATGCGGGCTGAATGTCATGGTGCGATCTACGCTGCGGCCGGCAGCGAATGAAGAGCGAGGGTTTGGGGGCCGTGGCAAGCCAGTATAGCGCGCGGATGGGTCCACGCAATGTTGCCGCACCAAAGGAGGCCAAAAGCAAACGGCCGGCGTTGGTTGCCGGCCGCATGTCTTCGATTTCGTTGATTTCAGGTCTTCACGCCGCTTTAATCACCGAGGGTTTCCGGCCTGATTGTCAGTCGGATTCCGATTCCGATTCGGATTTGCGTTCCGCGGTGTCCGGCCTTATTCCACGGCCTTGAACATGTCCTCGACCACCTTCTTGGCATCGCCGAACACCATCATGGTCTTGTCCATATAGAACAGCTCGTTGTCCAGGCCCGCGTACCCGGCCGCCATCGAGCGCTTGTTCACGATGATGGTCTTGGCCTTGTACGCCTCCAGGATCGGCATGCCGGCGATGGGCGACTTCGGATCGGTCTTGGCGGCCGGGTTGACCACGTCGTTGGCGCCCAGCACCAGCACAACGTCGGCCTGCCCGAACTCGCTGTTGATGTCCTCCATCTCGAAGACCTGGTCGTACGGCACCTCGGCTTCCGCCAGCAGCACGTTCATATGGCCCGGCATGCGGCCCGCCACGGGGTGGATCGCGTACTTTACGATCACGCCCTTGTCGTGCAGCTTCTCGGTCAATTCTTTAAGTGCATGCTGAGCACGGGCCACCGCCAGGCCGTAGCCGGGCACGATGATCACGGTTTCGGCATTGCCCATCAGGAACGCGGCGTCGTCGGCCGAGCCGGACTTCACGTTGCGCTGGGCCTGCGCGCCGGCCGGGCCGGCTGCCGCCGCGTCGCCGCCGAAGCCGCCCAGAATCACGTTGAAGAACGAGCGGTTCATCGCCTTGCACATGATGTACGAGAGGATGGCACCGGACGAGCCCACCAGCGAGCCGGCGATGATCAGCATCGGATTGTTCAGCGAGAAGCCGATGCCCGCCGCCGCCCAGCCCGAGTACGAGTTCAGCATCGAGACCACCACAGGCATGTCCGCGCCGCCGATCGGGATGATGATCAGCACGCCCAGCACGAAGGCCAGCGCCAGCATGATGAGGAACGGCAGCCACGCCTGCGAYAGGAAGAAGATGATSCCGAAGCCGAACATCGCCACGGCCAGCAGCAGGTTCAGCCAGTGCTGGCCCGGGAACACCACCGGGGCGCCCTGGAACAGCCGGAACTTGTAGCGCCCCGCCAGCTTGCCGAAGGCGATCACCGAGCCCGAGAACGTGATGGCGCCGACGAAGCAGCCGATGAACAGTTCGATCCGGTTGCCGGTGGGAATCAGGTGCGAGCCAGCCGGCGCGATGCCGAACGCAGCCGGCTCCGCCACGGCGGCCACGGCGATGAACACCGCCGCGAGACCGATCAGCGAGTGCATCGCCGCCACCAGTTCCGGCATCTTGGTCATCTCGACCTTGCGCGCCACATAGGCGCCGATGCCGCCACCGACGACCAGCGCGCCGAAGATCAGCGCCAGGCCCGTGCCCACCGACGACTGGGCCGTGCCCGCCGCCAGGAACTCCTCCTTGAGCTTGACGATCAGCGCCAGCGTGGTCACCACGGCGATGGCCATGCCGATCATGCCGAAGGTGTTGCCCTTGCGGGCCGAAGCGGGGTGGGACAGGCCCTTGAGCGCCTGGATGAAGCAGACCGAGGCCACGAGGTACAGCAGCGTGACGAGGTTCATGCTGRCGAGTCCGGTCATCGTGCCCCCTCCTTGCCAGCCAGCTTCTTCGGTTCCTTCTTCTTGAACATCTCCAGCATGCGCTGGGTCACGAGGAAGCCGCCGAACACATTGACGGCCGCCAGCGCCACCGCCAGCGTGCCCATGATGCGGCCCACGCTGCCTTCCGTGAGGCCGGCCGCCAGCATGGCGCCGACGATGATGATGGCCGAAATCGCATTGGTCACGGCCATCAGCGGGGTGTGCAGGGCCGGCGTTACCGTCCAGACCACGTGGTATCCCACGTAGATTGCCAGCACAAAGATGATCAGGTTGATCACCGTGTGGTTCACCATCTCCATCGACTTCTCCTCGTTGCTTTCGAATTCTTCGTGCTTCGTATCGATGTGGGACTGCAGGGCCGGCACCGCCACCGCGCCGGGCGGCTCGCCCCGGGCGCGGCTATCGCAAAAAATCCAGAAAGATCAGTCGATCTTCTTGATTTCCTTGATGCGGTTCTTCTCGTCCACCAGGATGACCTTGGGCTTATAGGTCTTCACTTCCTCGTCGCTCATCGGTGCGTAGGTGCAGATGATCAGGTGGTCGCCCAGGTGCGCGCGGCGCGCGGCGGCGCCGTTCAGCGAGATCTCGCCGCTACCGCGTGCACCCTTGATGATGTACGTGGAGAAGCGCTCGCCGTTCTGTACGTTGTACAGCTCGATCTTTTCGAACTCCTTCATGTCGGCAGCGTCGAGAAGATTCTCGTCGATGCCGCACGATCCCTCGTAATGGAGGTCCGCCTGCGTCACGGTGACACGGTGGAGCTTGGCGCGGAGCATGTTGCGTTGCATGGGTGATACGTCCTTGGTTGAGGCTGGGTGGGCCGTCCGCCGGTGTGTCCTGGCGTGGCGGCTCCGGTTGGGAATCTAGGCGGCCTGCCTGACGAGCTGGCCGTCCTTGCACATCAGGCAGGCGGCGACGATGTCGTCCTCAAGGTTGAGCGTGTAGCGCGCATCCTTGTCRACGATCAGCTTGAGGAAGTCGAGCACGTTGCGCGCGTAGAGCGCCGAGGCGTCCGCGGCRACCATGCCGGCCAGGTTGGTGTAGCCGATCAGGACCACGCCGTGGCGTTCCACGACCTCGTCGGCCACGGTCAGCGGGCAGTTGCCGCCCTGGGCSGCGGCCAGGTCGACCACCACTGAGCCGGGCTTCATCTGCTTGACTGTGTCTTCCTGCAGCAGCACGGGCGCCTTGCGGCCCGGGATCAGCGCGGTGGTGATGACGATGTCGGCCTGAGCGGCGCGCTGGTGCACCAGTTCCGCCTGGCGGCGCATCCAGTCGGCCGGCATGGGACGGGCGTAGCCGCCCACGCCCTGGGCGATCTCGCGTTCCTCGTCGGTCTCGAACGGTACGTCGAGAAATTTGGCGCCAAGCGACTCGATCTGCTCTTTTACGGCGGGGCGGACGTCCGAGGCCTCGATCACGGCGCCCAGCCGCTTGGCCGTGGCAATCGCCTGGAGACCGGCYACGCCGGCGCCAAGGATCAGCACGCGCGCGGCCTTCACCGTGCCGGCGGCCGTCATCAGCATCGGCATGAAGCGCTGGTAGTGGTGCGCGGCCACCAGCACGGCCTTGTAGCCGGCGATGTTGGCCTGCGACGACAGCACGTCCATGCTCTGCGCGCGCGTGGTGCGCGGCGCGGCCTCGAGCGCGAACGCGGTGATGGCCGCACTGGCCATGCGCGCGTTGTTCTCGATATCGAAGGGATTGAGCATGCCCACCAGCACGGCGCCCGGCTTGATCTGGGCGCGCTCGGCATCGTCCGGTGCCCGCACCTTCAGCACCAGCTCGGCGCCGAAGGCATCGGCAGCCGTGCCGATCCGTGCGCCGGCGGCTTCGAACGCCGCGTCGGGAATGCTGGCGCGTACGCCTGCGCCAGCCTGCACCGTGACCTGATGCCCTTGGGCAACGTACTTCTTGATGGTCTCCGGGGTGGCGGCGACGCGTGCCTCGCCTGCCCGCGTTTCCTGCGGGATGCCGATATGCATCGTCAATTTCTCCTTTAGCTGGCGTCGTATCTGATTGGGCGGGCTGACGTCCTGGCCCGTTGGTCCACCGCGGCGCGGCGCACCAATTTTTGCGCAGCTTACCCGAAACTTACGTTCGGTGGTGACTGCCCGGTCGACGATTTGTGCGGTCGCCACGACTCATTTTTGCGACGCATGAAACGACTCGTTTAATGCAGGCMGGATTCCCTCTTGATTCGAACATGTTGCCGGGGCGCCCAATCTTGATGCCGATTTGATGCGCCGCTCCGTATCGTGACGGGTACGCCGCTTTCCCTCTTTTTCGGGGAAGGGCGCCTCCAAACACCCGTTACGCATCCAGCATCCATGATCGCTACCCGCCTTACCGCCCTCGTCCTCCTTGCCGCCCCGTGCGCCACCGCGCTCGCCCAGGAGGCGGAAGCCTCGCCCCACACCTTCACCGCCAATGTCACGCTGGCCAGCGAATACCGCTACCGGGGCCTGATGCAGTCCGACCGCCGCCCGGCCATCCAGGGCGGGTTCGACTACACCCACGCGAGCGGGCTCTACCTCGGCAACTGGAACTCAAGCATCAGCTGGCTTTCGGACAGCAACGCGGAAGTCTCCGCCCCGGTGGAGATGGATTTCTACGGCGGCTTCCGCAACACGTTCAAGCTGGCCGACGCCGAATTCAACTATGACCTCGGCGTGCTCGAGTACTACTACCCTGGCGATTATCCGAGTGGCTTCACGCGTCCCTACACCACCGAGGTCTATGCCGGCATCGGCTACGGCCCAGTGTTCCTCAAGTACTCGCACGCGCTGACCAACCTGTTCGGATTTGGCGACACCAAGAACAGCTACTACATCGACCTCACGGCCAACGTGCCGCTCAATGTGTGGGACCTGACGGTCAACGCGCACGTGGGCTACCAGGGGGTGAAGAACCTCAGCGACGCCTCGTATACCGACTGGAAAATCGGCGTGACCAAGGACTTCGGCAAGGGCCTGAGCGTGGCCGTAGCCTACCTCGACACCAACGCCAAGCGTGGCACTTATACGAATTCGCATGGCCGCTACATGGGCAAGGCGACCGCGCTCGCGTCCATCACAAAGACGTTCTGACCGGGTTCGACGACGCGGCGTTGATGCGTTGTTGATACCCGGCGCCGCGATTGCTGCATCAATTTGAGACGCCGCTCCCTAGCATGGAGCCATGTTCCACAGACGATCCGCCCCGCGCGGATTCAAGCGTAATGCGACAGTCGCGACAGTCCTCGAGCCTCGCCATTGCCTTTGCCACCGTCCCGCGCCGCCGCGCCGGGCGTGACGCCCTGCCAGCCTCCGCCGCCAGCGATGGCCACTGGATCCGCCTGCGCCTGGCGGTGGCCTCGGCGCAGGTCTTCATGCTGCGCCAGACGCTGCACGTGGCCATCGGCAAGCTCGCCCGTGTGTATGTGGTGGAGGTGGACCATCGGCACGGGGAAACCACGCTCCATGTGGAAGTGGAGCGCGCCGGCCGCGACGCCGCCATGCACGCCATCATGACCGCGCTGCCGGCCGCCGAGTTCGGCATCACGACGATGCTGGGGAGCGATCATGCCGCGCACTGATTCGGTCATCGGCGATGGCCTGTGGCTGCCGCTGGTCACGCCGCTGCGCCACGGCGCGCCCGACCTGCGCGCCGCCCAGCAACTGGCCGCGCACTATGCTGGCGCCGGTGTGGATGGCCTGATCGTGCTCGGCACGACGGGCGAGGGCGGCCTGCTGACCGAGGCAGAGCGGCTGATGGTCACCGCAGCCGTGCTTGAGGTGGCGCAGGGCCGCATGCCGGTCATGGCGGGCGTGGGCGGCGTGGACACGCGCTCGGTCTGCGAGCAGGTGCGCACGCTGGATCGATTCGACCTCGCCGGCTACCTCGTCCCGCCGCCGTACTACCTGCGCGTGTCGGACGAGGGCATCGCCTGGCACGTGCGCCGCGTGGCCAGCCAGACGGCGCGCCCGCTGATGCTCTACAACGTGCCGAAGCGCACCGGCTCCACGATTTCCCCCGCGCTGGCACTGCGGCTGGCCGACCATCCGCAGGTCGTGGCGATCAAGGAATGCGACCGCACCGGGCTGCGCGCGTTGGCCGGGCAGGATGCCCTGCGCGTGTTCTGCGGCGAGGATGCCGCCATGCTCGACCACCTGCTGGCCGACGGCGCAGGCGTGGTGCCGGCTGCCGCCCATATCCGCCCGGACTTGTTCGTCCGGCTGCTGCAACTGGCCCGCACCGGCTGCGACGAAGCGGCGCGCGCGCTGTTCCGCCAGCTCTCGCCGCTGATCGACCTGATGTTCGCCGAGCCGAACCCCGCGCCGGTCAAGGCCGCGCTGGCGCTGGCAGGCCTGGCCCGCGCCGAGGTGCGCCAGCCGCTCACGCCGGCCACGCGCGCGCTGACGGCCCGCCTGGAAGCGGCCATGGCCCTGCTGCCGCCCGCGGTGTTTCCGCCCTTTCCGCCTTCATCCCTGCACATTCCGACAGCAACCGGTAAAATGCCGGATTGCTTAAAAAATGTGCATCATGTCACGTGAATGGAACGCCAGCGTCACAGTTGCCGCTGTCATCGAACGCGGCGGCCGCTTCCTGTTGGTTGAAGAGGAAACGCGCGACGGCCTGCGGCTGAACCAGCCGGCCGGCCACCTGGAAGCGGGCGAGAGCCTGATCCGCGCCGTCGTGCGCGAGACCCTCGAGGAAACCGCCCACACCTTCGAGCCGCGCGCGCTGATCGGCTGCTATATGAGCCGGGGGCTCTCCTCGCGCGACCAGGGCGACACCACCTATATCCGCTTCGCCTTCACGGGCGACCTCGGCACGCTCGATGAAGGCCGCCAGCTCGATACCGGCATCATCCGCACGCTGTGGATGACCGCCGAGGAACTGCGCGCCTGCCCCGAGCGCCATCGCACCCCGTTGCTGATGGCCTGCGTGAACGATTACCTCGCCGGCAAGCGCTTCGCGCTGGATGTGCTTTATACGCATCCCACAAGCGTGGCGGTCAGCACCGGAGACGCATCGTGAGCGGCAAGCGGGTGGTGGTGGGTATGTCGGGCGGGGTCGATTCGTCGGTCACCGCGTGGCTGCTCAAGCAGCAGGGGTACGAAGTCATCGGCCTGTTCATGAAGAACTGGGAGGACGATGACGACAGCGAATACTGCTCCACGCGCGAGGACTGGCTCGACGTGGTGTCCGTGGCCGACCTGATCGGCGTGGACGTGGAGGCGGTGAACTTCGCCGCCGAGTACAAGGACCGCGTGTTCGCCGATTTCCTGCGCGAATACTCGGCCGGGCGCACGCCCAATCCGGACGTGCTCTGCAATGCCGAGATCAAGTTCAAGGCGTTCCTGGACCACGCGATGTCGCTCGGCGCCGAGACCATCGCCACGGGCCACTATGCGCGCGTGCGGCAGGCGGACAACGGGCGCTTCGAGCTGCTCAAGGCGTTCGACCACACCAAGGACCAGAGCTACTTCCTGCACCGGCTGAACCAGGCGCAGCTGTCGCGCACGCTGTTCCCGCTGGGCGAGATGCCGAAGACGCGCGTGCGCGAGATTGCCGCCGAAATCGGCCTGCCGAACGCGAAGAAGAAGGATTCGACCGGGATCTGTTTTATCGGTGAACGGCCGTTCCGCGACTTCCTCAATCGCTACCTGCCGACCAAGCCGGGGCCGATGAAGACGCCCGAGGGCAAGGTGGTGGGGGAGCACATCGGGCTGGCGTTCTATACGCTGGGCCAGCGCAAGGGCATTGGCCTGGGCGGCAGCCGCGAAGGCAGCGGCGACGCCTGGTACGTGGCGCGCAAGGACATGGCCRMYAACACGCTCTACGTGGTGCAGGGGCACGACCATCCGTGGCTGCTGACGCCGGTGCTGGAAGCGGCGGACCTGTCCTGGGTGGCGGGTGAGCCACCTGCGGCCGGCGCAGAGATGGCGGCCAAGACGCGCTATCGCCAGAGCGATGCGGCCTGCCGCGTGGAAGCGGCCAACGGCGAGGCGCTGAAGCTGGCCTTCGYCGAAGCGCAGTGGGCGGTGACGCCGGGGCAGTCGGCCGTTCTCTACGACGGCGACGTCTGCCTGGGCGGCGGCATCATCCAGTAATTGTCTGATGAGGCACATCGGCGCACAGAGGCGCCGGCGTGCCCAATCTACCGCTCAACCCGCCGAAGGCGGGGCGGTGTCGATGAACGACTGGCGCTTCTCGATCTTTTCCTGGAACGCGGCGAGGTTCGGGTACTGCTCGCGCCAGGCGATGTCCGGGAAACGGAAATCCAGATAGGCCAGCGCGCAGCCCACGGCCACATCGGCCAGGGTGAAATGGATGCCGGTGCACCACGGGCGGTCGCCCAGGCCGGAAGACATCGCGCCCAGTGCGGCGTCGATCTTGGTCCGCTGGCGCTTGACCCATGATTCGCTGCGCTGGCCCTCTTCGCGCTGGGTGGTTTCCAGGCGGACCAGCAGCGCGGCGTCGAGCAGGCCATCGGCCAGGGCTTCCCAGCAGCGCACTTCGAGGCGCTCGCGGCTGCCTTGCGGAATCAGGCGGCCGACTGGCGACAGCGTATCGGCGTATTCGGCGATCACGCGCGAATCGAAGACCGCGCCGCCATCCTCCATGACCAGGCAGGGCACCTTGCCGAGCGGGTTGAACTGGCCGATGATGGTCGCGGGCGACCAGACGTTCTCCTCGATCATCTGGTAGTCGACCTTCTTTTCCGCCAGCACGACGCGCACCTTGCGCGCGTACGGGCTGGTGTGGGACGCATACAGCTTCATGTTCTCCCCTTGAGCTTGTTATGAAGTGCATCGGCGCTCTGTGGCTGCCATGGCGCCCTGGCGGGCGGCATGTCGATGGACTTCATAACAGGCTACTGGAACGGCGAGCGCGAGTATACCCGCGCCGGCCCGCGGATGCCGTGTCAATGCGGCGCTTCGCACGCTCTGTGTCGCCTGACCCATGGCGCGCCGCACAGGCGCGGTGGGCGATGGTAAAATCCCGCGTTGCGCGATGCCGGCCAGCCCTTTGTGGCGTGCCGGCGGCAGGTCCGATGGCGCGCCCGGCGGCTCGCCCCGTGCGGCGCATCGGTCGCTTGAAGCCGCCCGCCTCGCCAGTCTTCGCATGGTTACCGCGCCCCCGCGGAAACCCGTCTTCCCTCTTTCTCCCGGTTGCCAGCATGTCCACCCCATCCCTTTCGCCGCTCACCGCACTGTCTCCCATCGATGGCCGTTATGCCGCCAAGGCCGACGCGCTGCGCGAGTGGCTCTCCGAGGCGGCCTTCATGCGTAATCGCGTGAAGGTCGAGGTCAACTGGCTGATCGCCCTGGCYCAGGCCGGCCTGCCGGACGTGCCGAAGTTCTCGGCCGATTCCGAGGCGAAGCTGCAGGCACTGGTGGAGAACTTCACCGAAGCCGACGCCGCCCGCATCAAGGACATCGAGGCCGTGACCAACCACGACGTCAAGGCCGTGGAGTACTGGCTCAAGGAACAGGTCAAGGGCAACGCCGAGCTGGAGGCCGCGAGCGAGTTCATCCACTTCGCCTGCACCTCGGAAGACATCAACAACACCTCGCACGGCATGATGCTCAAGGGCGCCCGTGACGGCGTGCTGGTGCCCACGCTCCAGCGCGTGCAGGCCCGCCTGGTGGAACTGGCCAAGGCCAACGCTACCCAGCCGATGCTGTCGCGCACGCACGGCCAGCCGGCCAGCCCGACCACGCTGGGCAAGGAAATGGCCAACGTGGCCGCCCGCCTGGCGCGCGCCATCGAGCGCATCCAGCGCGTGGAACTGCTCGGCAAGATGAATGGCGCGGTGGGTAACTACAACGCCCACCTGTCGGCCTACCCGACGTTCGACTGGGAAGCGTTCTCGAAGCAGGTGATCGAGTCGCGCCTGGGCCTGAGCTTTAACCCGTACACCATCCAGATCGAGCCGCACGACTACATGGCCGAGCTGTTCGACGCCATCGCGCGCGCCAACACGATCCTGCTGGACCTGAACCGGGACGTGTGGGGCTATATCTCGCTGGGCTACTTCAAGCAGCGGACCAAGGCCGGCGAGATCGGCTCGTCGACGATGCCGCACAAGGTCAATCCGATCGACTTCGAGAACTCGGAAGGCAACCTCGGCCTGGCCAACGCCGTGCTGCGCCACCTTTCGGAAAAGCTGCCGGTTTCGCGCTGGCAGCGTGACCTGACGGACTCCACCGTGCTGCGCAACATGGGCGTGGCGTTCGGCTACAGCCTGCTGGCCTACGAGGCCTGCCTGCGCGGCCTGGGCAAGCTGGAAACCAATCCGGAACGCCTGAACGAAGACCTCGACAACTGCTGGGAAGTGCTGGCCGAGCCGGTGCAGACCGTGATGCGCCGCTTTGGCGTGCCGAACCCGTACGAACAGCTCAAGGAGCTGACGCGCGGCAAGGGCATCTCGCGCGAGGCGCTGCAGACCTTCGTGTCGGGCCTGGCGATTCCGGACGATGCCAAGCAACTGCTGCTRGACATGACGCCGGCCAGCTACATCGGCAAGGCCGTGGAACTGGCGAACAAGATCTGACGACGCAGGCGGACCCGGAAGGGGTCTGAATCGACGGGAAAGAAGGGCTGGCGTTGCGCTGGCCCTTTTTTTCGCCCCTGCGGCAATGCGTCACATCAAATCATTTGAACGACTTCATGAAGTTCCGCATCTCATAGCGCACGGACGAATGCCAATAATGCGAGAATTCCTGCCAGCAGGGTAGGGCGACACAAGCCCCCGCTGGCCGATGGCCGGTCCGGACGATCGCTATAAGAAAAATCGAAGGGATTCACAGACATGACTTCATACGGGGTGCACAGCGTCGCGCGCAGTCGCGGCGGCAATGGTGCCAATGGCTACACGGCGACCGCTATCGGCCTGCACTGGCTGATCGCGTTCGGCATTTTCGCGGCGTTCGGGCTRGGCCTGTACATGACCGGCATTCCGGGCCTGACGCCGACCAAGCTCAAGCTCTTCTCGTGGCATAAATGGCTCGGCGTGACGATCTTCGCCGTGGCCGTGCTGCGCGTGCTGTGGCGCGCTACCCACGTCGCACCGCCCGTGGCGGCCGGCACGCCGGCCTGGCAGGCCGGCGCCGCCGCCGCCGCGCACCATCTGCTGTATGTGCTGATTATCGTGGTGCCGCTGACCGGCTACTTCTATAGCCTATCGGCCGGCGTGCCGGTGGTCTACCTGGGTCTCTGGAAGATGCCGGTACTGATCGAGGCCAATACCACGCTCAAGCCGATCCTGCAGGCCGCCCACGCCTGGCTCAACTACCTGATGGCAGGTATCGTGCTGCTGCACGCGGCCGCCGCCATCAAGCACCAGGTGATCGACCGCGACGGCACGCTCGCCCGGATGATTCCGTTCCTGCGCTGAATGACATCGTATTTTCCTGAGAGGAGTGCACCGATGAAACGCATGACCCGTCCTGGCGCCATCGTCGTGGCCGCCGCGCTGGCCACGGCCGGCCTTGCCGCCAACCTGGCCTGGGCGCAGATCGACACAGCCAAGAGCACCGTCACCGCCACGGCGCGGCAGATCGGCGTGCCGATGGAAGGCAAGTTCAAGAAATTCGACGCAACGGTCGATTTCGACCCGGCCAAGCTGGCCACGTCGTCCGCCAAGGTGGAAATCGACGTGTCGAGCTTCGAGATCGGCGATGCCGAGACCACCAAGGAGGTCAAGGGCAAGGACTGGTTCGACGCTGCCAAGTATCCCAAGGCCGTGTTCCAGTCCACCGCCATCAAGGCCGGCGCGGCGGGCAAGTACGATGTGACTGGCAAGCTGACCATCAAGGGCAAGACCCTGGACGTGGTGGTGCCTGCCACGTACAAGCAGGACGCGGCAGGGCAGGTGTTCGACGGTGTGCTGCCGATCAAGCGCACCGTGTTCAATATCGGCGACGGCGAATGGAAGGACACTTCCGTGGTGGCCGACGACGTGCAGATCAAGTTCCACATCGTAACCCCGGCGAAGAAGGGCTGAGGCAGGCCGCGTGCCCGCCCATCGATTTCCTCGCTGTATTTCGACTTTCCTCTCCAACCTTTTGACGGGAGACCTAGACATGAAGATGCGCACCCTGTTCGCGGCTGTTGCCGCTGCCTCCGCCACGCTGGCCGCCGGCGCCGCCATGGCCAATGCCGTGACCTACAACGTGGACCCGACCCACACCTACCCGAGCTTCGAGGCCGACCACCTGGGTGGCCTGTCCAACTGGCGCGGCAAGTTCGACAAGTCGACCGGCGTGGTCACGCTGGACCGCGCGGCCAAGGCCGGCACGGTCGAGATCAAGATCGACCCGTCGTCGATCGACTTCGGCAACGCCAAGCTGAACGAGCATGCCAAGGGCCCGGAAATGTTCGACGTGCAGGCCTTCCCGGAAGCCACGTACAAGGGCAAGTTCTCGAAGTTCAAGGGCGACGTGCCGACCGAAGTGGATGGCGTGCTGACGCTGCGCGGCGTGTCCAAGCCGGTGAAGCTGGAAATCCGCCAGTTCAAGTGCATCGAACACCCGATGCTCAAGCGCGAGGCATGCGGCGCCGATGCGGTGGGCCAGTTCAACCGCGCGGACTTCGGCATCGACTACGGCGCGAAGTACGGTTTCAAACAGGACGTCAAGCTGGCGATCCAGGTGGAAGCCGTCAAGGCGGACTAAGTCAGGCGTTTGTTACAAGACGCGAAGGGCCGGCAACACGCCGGCCCTTTTTTTCGTTCCTGCCGATACCCCTCTTCATGGCGCGGAAGCAATGTTGTATGGTTTCCGACAGCCACAGTACAATGGCTCGCCGCAGTCCCACCTTCGGGGGCGCCGCGCCTGCCATTCCTGGCGTGCGTCTGCCCCATAACCGGTCACGCGCATTGTTATGAGTATTGGCTGCATTCCCTGATTCCGGTATCCCCGCCGCAAGCTTCTTGCCTGAGCTGTACCCGGCCGGCCCCTTCGGGTGCCCCGGCCCGCAGCGTTCCCTGGATTTCCCTGGCGCGATACCGTGTACTCCAAAACGCAAATCGATCCGGTAGTTAGCTTCCGCAACTCGCAGGGCGAGCAGGTGCGGGGCACGATCATCAATCTCCAGCGCAAGTCGCTGGTGATGGAAATCTACAATCCTTACTCGATCGTTCAGGTCAGCGAGGTGCTCAGTGAGCTGAGCGTGCGGATGGGGGCGAAGAACGCCTACCTCGGCAAGGCCGTGGTCATGAGCCTGGTGAATACCGGCCTGACCGCCGTGGTCTCCCTGACGCTGATCGACGAATGGCGCGAGCTGACCGACGTCAACGACGCACCGAAATCGGTCGCGCGCGAAGCCGAGCTCTTCGTGCAGGACTGGGACACCCGTTTCAATATCCGCCGCGACTACCAGATCGTGGTCAACGAGATGCGCGCGTATCTCTCGGAGGTGTCGCGCTGGGTCGAGCAGGTGGACCTGACCGAGTCGCTGCCGAAGACCGAGGGGCGCCTGCGCGAGGACGTGTTCTACGAGCTGGCCGTGCCGCTGATGGGCAAGGTCAAGGTCTACCTGGACTGGCTCGAGGGCGAGGCCCAGCAGGTGGACCCCGAGATCGCCCCGGTGCACCGTACCTACGCCCAGGCGGCCCTGCACCCGCTGCTGCTGCGAGCCCCGTTCGTCTATCGGACATTTACGAAGCCGCTCGGCTATGCCGGCGACTACGAGATGGTCAACCAGATCCTGAGCGACCCGCAACAGGGGCCGACCACGTACTTCCAGATCGTCAACACGGCGTTTCTGAAGGCGGCGGTGGCCACCGCGCACCGCAACCGGATCGACCTGCTGGTCGATTACCTGACMCGCCAAGCCGAGCGCGCGCGCGCCGAAGGCCGGCCGTTCCGCGTGCTGAACGTGGGCTGCGGGCCGGCGTTCGAGATCCAGCGCTTCGTGCGCGAGTATCCGAATCCGGAACTGCTGTCGTTCCAGCTCGTGGATTTCAGCGAGGAAACGCTCGCTTACACGCGCAGTTCCATCGAGCGCTCGGCGGCTTCGGCCGGGCACAAGGTGTCCGTCGACATGGTCCACCAGTCGGTGCATGACCTGCTCAAGCGCCGCATCTCGCCCGACGACCCCACCACGCGTACGTTCGACGCCGTGTACTGCGCCGGGCTGTTCGACTACCTGTCGGACAAGGTCTGCGCGCGGCTGCTGACCTATTTCGCCTCGCGCACGCGCCCGGGCGGCAACCTGCTGGTTACGAATGTCCACTCCGACAACCCCGAGAAGTTCGGGATGGAGCACCTGCTGGAGTGGTACCTGATCTACCGCGACGAGGCCAGTATGGCCTCGCTGCTGCCGGAGAACTCGAATGCCCACCGACTCTATGTCGATGAAACCGGCGTCAATGTCTTCGCCGAAGCCGCTATCCAGTGACGCCGAGGCGGCGCCGTCCGCCCCGGCCGCGCGTGGCAACGAGCTGTACGCCGGCTACCAGTCCGAACTGGCCGACTTCCGCCTGGCGTTCAGCCGGGGCGGCGCCTACACGGCCATCGTACTGGTGCTGCTGGGCGTAGGGCTCGACTACGGCCAGTATCCGGACAAGCAGCTGCCATTCGCCGTGGCGCGGATCGTGGTGTCGCTGCTGATCGCCGGGGTGATCGTCGCGCTGTACAGCAACGCCGGCCGCCGCTTCGCGCCGTGGCTGACGATGTCGTGGCTGCTGCTGCCGCAGGTCATGATCGCGTGGATGATCTCGCAGACCGAAGGCGTGGAGTCGCCGTACTACGTGGGCCTGAACCTGGCGATCTTCGCCTCGGGTATCGCGCTGCCGTTCGGGCTCTGGCAGAACCTCGTCTTCGGCGTGCTCTCGTACCTGCTCTACGCCGCGGCGTGTTTGCTGCACTCGGGCGGCGTCGAGCCGATGGGCACTTTCATCGTCAATTCGCTGTTCCTGCTCTTTGCCGCGGCGGCCAGTGGCGTGTACACGTTCTTTAATGAACGGGCGCGCTTCATGCTGTTCCGCCTGAAGGCCGAAGTGGCTGACAAGAACACCGAACTCGAGGTCATCAACCGCAAGCTGGTCGATATCAAGGGCCAGATGCTCCAGCAGGAGAAGATGGCGGCCATCGGTACGCTGGCGGCGGGGTTGCTGCACGAAGTCAACAATCCGGTGAACTTCTGCCTGATGGCGATCGAGGTGGCCATGGAGGAACCGGTCACCAAGAACGAGCCGGGCCTCGAGGAATGCCTGGTCGATGCCAAGCAGGGCATGCAGCGCATCCAGCATATCGTCTCCGACCTGAAGACATTCGCCTACCGCAAGCCGGGGGCCGAGGTGGAGGGCACCCCGTTCCTGTTCGAGAAGGCGCTCGACTCATCGGTCCGGCTGACCGCGCACGAGTTGCGCGGCGTAAAGGTCACGCGCGAATTGCCCGACGATACGCTGGTGATGGGCGACGAAGCGGCCATTATCGGCGTGCTGATCAACCTTTTCTCGAATGCCGCGCTGGCCATGCGAAAGGCCGGTACGCAGCAGCCTGCCATCCACACCACGGTGAAGTGGACCGATGGGCGGATGCACGTGGCCGTACGCGACAACGGGCCGGGCATCGCGCCGGAGCATCTCGCGCGCGTGTTCGAGCCGTTCTTCACCACCCGCGAGGTGGGCCAGGGGCTTGGCCTCGGGCTGTCGATCAGCTACGCGGTTGTCGAGCGCCACGGCGGCGTGCTGTTTGCCGAGAGCGAACTGGGCCAGTGGGCCGCGTTCAGCTTCGACCTGCCGCGCGCGGAGTGAGGGGGCAATGAGCGATACCAGCCAGCCGCGCCCGACCGTGCTCTACGTCGATGACGAAGAGATGGCGTGCAAATACTTCGCGCGGGCCGTCGGCAACGAATATGAGGTGCTGTCGGCCACCAGCGCCGATGCCGCCATGGCGGTGCTGCACGCACATCACGCGCAGATTTCCATTCTAGTAACCGATTTCCGCATGCCGGGGCGTGATGGCGGTGATTTGCTGCGCCAGGTGGCGCAGGAATACCCGCACATCGTCCGCCTGCTCGTGACGGCCTATGCCGACAAGGACATGCTGCTGAAGACCGTGAACAGCGGCGAGGTCTTCCGCATCCTGGAAAAGCCGCTGGCCGTGGCCGAGATCCGCGACGTGCTGCGGCTGGCCGGCGAGCGCCACCGGGAACGCGCGGTMCGYCAGCAGCGSCTGATGGCCATCGACGAGACGCTGGCGTTCCTGGCCCAYGARCTGAACACCCCGCTGGCGGCCATCGCCAACTTCGCGCGCGGCATCGGCTCGCGCGTGGCGGGCGAGTACAGCCCGCAGCGCAACGCCGAGATCGGCCATGCGGCCGGTGCGATGCATGACAACGCCCAGTATTGCCTGGCAGTGCTGTCGTCGTTCCTGCAGTCCGTGCGCAGCAGCGCGGGCACGGTGGCGCCCAAGCCGGGTGTTGGGCAGGAGGTCAGCGCGGGCGCGCTGGTGGCATCGCTACTGGATACCTATCCTTTTGCCGATAACCAACGTGACTGGGTGCAAGTTGAGCTGCATGGCGATTTTCCGGTGCCGACGCTGCCGAATTGCGTGGCGCTGGTGCTGTCGTCCGTCATGAGCAACGCGCTGCGGGCGCTGGGCGACGTGCCCACGCCGGCGCTGCGCTTCGTGGTGGTGGCTGGCGAGCGCCCCGAGATCCGTATTGCTGACAATGGTCCCGGCATTCCCCCGGAAGTGATGGACCGGCTGCTTGTGGACCCGGTCACGACGCACGCGGCGGCCGGCGGCAGCGGCCTCGGCATGATTTTCTGCAACCGCGTGATGCAGTCGTTCGGCGGCGGCATCCGCATTGCSTCGGCAACCGGGGCCGGCACCACCGTTACCCTCGATTTCCCAAATTTCAAGAATCGTATGCACAGGAGTGATCGATGAGCGAACTGAATACTACGCAGGCACCCCCGGCGATTCTGTTCGTCGATGACGAGGCCACGGCCGTCAAATACTTCCAGCGCGCCATTGGCCAGCTGGCTCCGGTGGTAACCGGCGGCTCGGTGGAGGAGGGCAAGGCCCTGCTCGACGCCCATGCCGATAGCCTCGCCGTGCTGGTTTCGGACCAGCGCATGCCGGGCGAGTATGGCAATGAACTGCTGCGCTACGCGCGCGAGCGCTACCCGCACATTGTGCGCATCCTGACCACGGCCTATTCGGAACTGGACCAGACCGTGGAAGCGGTGAACCAGGGCCAGATCCATCGCTATATCAAGAAGCCGTGGGATATCACCGCGCTGCGCATGGAGCTGAAGCAGGCGCTGGAGCTGGCCGGGCTGCGCAAGGAGCGTGACCAATTGCTGCGCGAGAAGCTGTCGGTGCTGCAAAAGCAGACCGTGGCCACGCGCGTCGGCATGGTGCAGGCGTTGTGCGCGAGCCTGATCGGCCCGGGCCGCTTCCAGCCGGTGGAAACCTATCTCGCCGGCACCTCGCTGGCTGGCGCGCGCAACGCGGAACCTGACTGGCAACGCCTGGACTACGCCGATCTGGTCGGCGCGGAGAGYCAGCGCAGCGGCACGTTCGGCCACGCAGTGGGCAAGCGGCTCRTCGAATTGCGAGGTCGTCTGGCCGGGAAGGGTGCCGCCGACGCGGTGGCGGTCCTCGCCGAAACGCTGGGCGACGGCGCCGTGCGGCGCGACGGCGATACTGTGACCTGGCTGGCCCCGTCGGCGCTCGGCGAGTTCGTTGGCAACCCGGTGGGCGAGGTGGTTTCGGCYGGGCACGCCGACTGGCTGGCCGTTCTGCTATGGATCGAGGAAGCCGGTGGCGCGCTGAAGTTGCAGCGCGAGGCCGATGCCATCTCGGCACGCGCCGGCGTGCGGACCGAGACGTTCGCTTCGGACCGCCTCGCGGTGTGGATCGAGCAGCTGTCGGACTAAGCCTGCGGCATAGCAACGAAAAAGGCGCCCTCGGGCGCCTTTTTCGTTTCCAGCGTGCCAGCAGCCGTCAGGCCTGCGCGCCGAAGTTCGGGTCGTTGCGGTCGTTGGTATCGCCGGGCTTCTTCTCGCCCTTGATCAGGTCCTCGCGCTTCACGCCCAGCCACATCGCCAGCGCCGCAGCCACGAACACCGACGAATAGATACCGAACAGGATACCCACCGTCAGGGCCAGCGCGAAGTAATGGAGCGTCGGGCCGCCGAAGAAGAACATCGACAGCACCATCATTTCGGTCGAACCGTGCGTGATGATGGTCCGCGACATCGTGCTGGTGATCGCGTTGTCGATGACCTCGTGCGTGGTCATCTTGCGGTACTTGCGGAAGTTCTCGCGAATCCGGTCGAAGATCACGACCGACTCGTTGACCGAGTAACCCAGCACCGCCAGCACCGCCGCGAGCACCGACAGCGAGAATTCCCACTGGAAGAACGCGAAGAAGCCCAGGATGATCACGATGTCGTGCAGGTTGGCGATGATGCCCGCCACCGCGAACTTCCACTCGAAGCGGAACGACAGGTAGATCACGATGCCGGCCACCACGCACAGCAGCGCCAGCAGGCCATCCGTGGCCAGTTCCTTGCCCACCTGCGGGCCGACGAACTCCACGCGCTGGAGCTTCACGTCCGGCGTGGCGGCCTGCAGCGCGCCCATGACCTGCTCGCTCTGCTGGGCCGAGGTCACCGGCTTGCCGTCCGGACCCTTCTGCAGCGGCAGACGGATCATGATGTCGCGCGAGGTGCCAAAGTTCTGCACCTGCACGTCGGTGTAGCCGAGCTTGCCGACCTGTCCCCGAATCTTCTCAAGGTCGGCCGCCTGCGAGTAGGTCACCTCCATCACCGTACCGCCGGTGAACTCGATCGACAGGTGCAGGCCCTTCTGCCAGAGGAAGAAGACAGCCGCGGCAAACGTCAGGAAGGAAATCACGTTGAAGACCAACGCGTGCTTCATGAACGGAATGTCGCGCTTGATGCGGAAAAATTCCATGATGTTGTCCTGATGTGTCCGTGCTTACTTGGCGACCGGCGTTTCGGTGTCCGGCTTCCAGATCTGGCCGATGGCCACGCTCTGGAGCTTCTTCTTGCGGCCGTACCAGAGGTTGACCAGGCCGCGGTTGAAGAACACCGCCGAGAACATCGAGGTCAGGATGCCCAGGCAGTGCACCACCGCGAAGCCGCGCACCGGGCCCGAACCGAAGGCCAGCAGCGCGAGGCCGGCGATCAGGGTGGTCACGTTGGAGTCCAGGATGGTGGCCCACGCGCGGTCGAAACCGACCGCGATGGCCATCTGCGGCGAGGCCCCCGAGCGCAGCTCCTCGCGGATACGCTCGTTGATCAGCACGTTGGCGTCGATGGCCATGCCCAGCACCAGCGCGATAGCGGCGATGCCCGGCAGCGTCAGCGTAGCCTGCAGCATCGACAGCACGGCAATCAGCAGCAGCAGGTTCACGCCCAGCGCGGCCACCGAGAACATGCCGAACAGCATGTAGTACAGCACCATGAACACGGCGATGGCGCCGAAGCCATAGGCCACGGAGTCGAAGCCCTTCTGGATGTTGTCCGCGCCCAGCGACGGGCCGATCGTGCGTTCCTCGATGATGTCCATCGGAGCCGCCAGCGAGCCGGCGCGCAGCAGCAGCGCCAGGTCATTGGCCGCCTCGGTCGAGTACGAGCCCGTGATCTGGAAGCTCGAACCCAGTTCCGACTGGATCGTCGCCACGGTCAGGACTTCACCTTTGCCCTTCTCGAACAGCACGATGCCCATCGGCTTGCCGATGTTCTCGCGCGACACGTCACGCAGCACGCGGCCGCCCTGGGCGTCGAGCTTGATGTTGACGGACGGGCGCTGGTTCTGGTCGAAGCCGGCCGAGGCGGATTCGATGCGGTCGCCGGTGAAAATCACCTGCTTCTTGAGGACCACCGGCGCGCCGTTGCCCTGGGTGAACAGCTCRCTGCCGAACGGCACCGGGTCGCCCGGACGCGGGTTGCGCGGCGCGTCGTTGTCGGCCAGGCGGGCCTCCAGCGTGGCCGTGCGGCCGATGATGTCCTTGGCCTTGGCGGTGTCCTGCACGCCGGGCAGCTGCACCACGATGCGGTCCGCGCCCTGTTGCTGGATCACCGGCTCGGCCACGCCGAGTTCGTTCACGCGGTTGTGCAGCGTGGTGATGTTCTGCTTGACGGCGGCGTCCTGCACGGCCTTGCGGGCTGCGTCGGTGAACGTGCCGACCACGTTGTTGCCGTCCATCGTGAACGACAGTTCCCGCAGGCTGTCGGCCAGCACGGCGCGCGCGCGGTCGCCATCGGCGGCGCTGCCGAAGCGCACGATCAGGCGGGCGCCATCGCGGTCGATGCCGCCATGGCGGATGTTCTTGTCACGGAGCAGGGTGCGGGCATCGCCGGACAGGCTGTCCAGCTTCTTGTCCACCGCGCCCTTCATGTCCACCTGGAGCAGGAAGTGCACGCCACCGCGCAAATCCAGGCCCAGGTACATTGGCAGCGCGTGCATCGCGGTCAGCCAGCGCGGCGAACCGGACAGCAGGTTCAGCGCCACCACGTAGGTCGGGTCGGCCGGATCCGGGTTCAGCGCCCGGGTCAGCGCATCCTTGGCCTTGAGCTGCTCGTCCGTGGTGCGGAAACGCGCCTTGACCGAGCCGGACTGGCCGGACACGTCGAAGAACACGCCGTCAGGCTGGAGCTGACTCTGCGCCAGCACCTCTTCCACGCGCTTCTGCATGGACAGGTCGACCTTGACGGTGGCCTTGGCGGACGAGACCTGCACGGCCGGGGCCTCGCCGAAGAAGTTCGGCAGGGTGTAGATGATGCCGATGGCCAGGGCCACCAGGATCACGATGTACTTCCAAAGCGGATAACGATTCATCTCTGGCCAGTCATTGCGGTTGGCGTGGCCGACGGGCGCGCGGGGGGCGCGCCGATCCGGCCGGACCGGTTGGCAAACAGCCGCCTGGCAGCCCTGGCCGGGTCTGGTATGGACCCGCGGGCTGGTTCAGGCGGCTGCTGGGGCATGCGCACGGCAAGATGAACAGCCGTGCTGACGAACATGCCGGGAAAATCAGGCGGGTTCAGGCGCCGCATGCGTGGCGCCCGGCGGGCCCGGTCAGAGCGACTTCAGCGAGCCCTTCGGCAGCACCGTGGTCACGGCATTCTTCTGCACGGTGACTTCGGTGCCTTCGGAGATTTCCACTACCACGTATTGCTCGTTGACCTTGACCACGCGGCCCAGGATGCCGCCGGCGGTGACGACTTCGTCATTCTTGGCCAGCGCTTCCATCATCGCCTTGGCTTCCTTCTGGCGCTTCATTTGCGGGCGGATCATGATGAACCACAGCACCGCAAACATCAGGATGATGGGCAGGAAGCTCATCAGGCCACCCGCCGCGCCACCGGCGCTGGCAGTCTGGGCAAAAGCGTTGGAAATCAGCACGTTACTTCTCCGTCACAAAGGTCAATCAGGGAATCGGGCATTCTATCACCCGTGTTTGTCCCGCCAGAGCATTCTAGGTTCGAATTGCGGGTTTGTTCGGGGTGATTTGCACGTCCTTTTCCAGACGTTGCAGACACCCGCCAACATTCGACCATGCCACCGCCCGAAGTTCATTCGGTTGTCTGGTTTTCAGAACATTCTCAAGCGGCGCCTACTTGGTCCCGCGCGCGCGGTGCTCGGCGAACTGGCGCCGGAACGGCTCGAAGCGGTGCTCCTCGATAGCCGTGCGCATCTCGCGCATCAGTTCCAGGTAGTAATAGAGGTTGTGGATCGTGTTCAGGCGCGCGCCGAGGATTTCGCCCACGCGGTGCAGGTGGTGCAGGTAGGCGCGCGAGAAATTGCGGCAGGTGTAGCAGCCGCAGGTCTCGTCCAGCGGGCGCGGGTCGTTGCGGTGGGCCGCGTTGCGGATCTTCACGTCGCCAAAGCGCGTGAACAGCCAGCCGTTGCGGGCGTTGCGGGTCGGCATCACGCAGTCGAACATGTCCACGCCCGAGGCCACGCCGGCCACCAGGTCTTCCGGCGTGCCCACGCCCATCAGGTAGTGCGGCTTGTTGGCCGGCAGGCGGGGGCCCACGTGCTCCAGCACGCGCATCATGTCTTCCTTGGGCTCGCCCACGGACAGCCCGCCGATGGCGTAGCCGTGGAAGTCCAACTCGGACAGCCCGGCCAGCGACTCGTCGCGCAGATCCTCGAACATGCCGCCCTGGACGATGCCGAACAGCGCGTTCGGGTTGTCCAGCCGCTCGAACTCGTCGCGCGAGCGCTTGGCCCAGCGCAGGCTCATGCGCATCGAGCGCGCGGCCTCGTCGTGCGTGGCGGGGCGGCCATCGATCTCATAAGGCGTGCACTCATCGAACTGCATGACGATGTCCGAGTTCAGCGTGCGCTGGATCTGCATCGAGATCTCGGGCGACAGGAACAGCTTGTCGCCATTCACCGGCGACGCGAACGTGACCCCATCTTCGGTGATCTTGCGTAGTTCTCCGAGTGAAAACACCTGAAAACCGCCTGAATCGGTCAGGATGGGCTTGTCCCAGCCGACAAAGCGATGCAGGCCCTCATGCGCCTCCACCACGTCCAGCCCGGGGCGCAGCCACAGGTGGAAGGTGTTGCCGAGGATGATCTGCGCGCCGATCTCGTTCAGTTCGAGCGGCGACATGGCCTTGACCGAGCCATAGGTGCCCACGGGCATGAAGATGGGCGTCTCCACGACGCCGTGGTTCAGGGTGACGCGGCCGCGGCGGGCGTTGCCATCGGTGGTCAGCAGTTCGAAATCGAGCATTTGGCGGGTCTCAGGTCAGTCCAGGCGGGTCAACAGCATGGCGTCGCCGTAGCTGAAGAAGCGGTAGCGTTGATCCACGGCGTGGCGATAGGTGGCGCGGATGGCCTCCACGCCGGCCAGCGCCGAGACCAGCATCAGCAGCGTGGACTTGGGCAGGTGGAAGTTGGTGATCAGGGCATCGACCAGCCGGAAGCGGTACCCCGGCGTGATGAAGATGTCGGTGTCGCCGCTGTGCGGGGCCAGCGTGCCGTCCGCCGCCGCGGCGGATTCGAGCGCGCGCAGCGAGGTGGTGCCCACGGCGATCACCCGGCCGCCGCGCGCGCGGGTCTCGCGCACCGCCTCGGCCAGTTCGGGCGTGATGGCGTACCACTCCGCGTGCATCTTGTGTTCGGCGAGGTTCTCCGTCCGCACCGGCTGGAACGTGCCGGCGCCCACGTGCAGCGTCAGGAACGCGCGGCGCACGCCCTTGGCATCGAGCCGCGCGAACAGCGCGTCGTCGAAATGGAGCCCGGCCGTCGGCGCCGCCACGGCGCCCGGGTTGCGGGCATAGACGGTCTGGTAGCGGGTTTCGTCGTAGGCGTCGGGATCGTGCGTGATGTAGGGCGGCAGCGGCAGGCGGCCGTATTGCTCGATCAGGTCCAGCGCGGGCGCGGGAAAGCGCAGCGTGAAGAACTGGTCGACGCGCGGCCCCACCGTCACGGCGAAGGCATCGTCGGCCAAGTGCAGTTGGCTGCCCTCAGCGGGCGTTTTCGACGCGCGCACCTGCGCCAGCACCGTATGGCTGTCGACCACGCGCTCCACCAGCACCTCTACCCGGCCGCCGCTCGGCTTCTGGCCGAAGAAGCGCGCCTTGATCACGCGGGTGTCGTTGAAGACCAGCAGGTCGTTGGGACCGAGGTAGTCCAGGATGTCGCTGAACGCGCGGTCGACCAGRCGCACGGCGTCGGCACGGTCTTCCGGCGCGGTCCGCTCCACCACGAGCAGGCGGCTGGCGCTGCGGTCGGGCAGGGCGGATTGCGCGATCAGCTCGGGCGGCAGGGGAAAATCGAAGTCGGATAGCGTCAACATTGCTTCAGAATAGCGGGCACGGCAAGCGGGTGGCGGCACCGGGTTAGGGCGTCGTCACAGGCATGGGTACAATCGGCGAATCCGACATTGTAAGGCTTGGGACGTCCGCGCATCGGCCAGTCCCCCGTTTACCGCCCATATTCACGCGCTGATGCCAGGCACCGCCACCGACTCCCTCGACCGTCGCGACGATAGCGAAAACAGCGAACCCAGCGACCGCAACGACACGTCCGTCGAGCGCGCCCCGAAGGGCAAGCCGGCCGCGCCGGCCAAGCCGTCGTCGGCCGTGGCCCGCCTGGCCAAGCTGGGGCTGCGCCGCCCGGTGGACCTCGTGCTGCACCTGCCCATGCGCTACGAGGACGAAACCGCGCTGGAAACCATCGGCGAGGCCATCCGCCGCGCCGGCATGGGCCTGGCCGCGCAGGTGGAGGGCGAGGTCATCTCGAACGAGGTTACCTTCCGGCCGCGCCGCCAGCTGGTGGTCAAGATCGCCGACGACACCGGCGAGCTGACGCTCCGCTTTCTCAATTTCTATGGCAGCCAGACCAAGCAGATGGCCGAAGGCGTGCGCCTGCGCGTGCGCGGCGAGATCCGCGGCGGCTTCTTCGGCGCCGAGATGGTCCACCCGCAGGTGCGCCCCGTGGTGCCCGGCGAGGCCCTGCCAGACCGCCTGACCCCGGTCTATCCCGCCACGGCCGGCATCTCGCAAGCCTATCTGCGCAAGGCGATTGGCGGGGCGATGTCCCGCACGCCGATGCCCGAGACGCTGCCGCAGGCCGTGCTGCAGGGCCCGGTTGCCCAGCTAAAGCTGGCGCCGCTGGCCGATTGCCTGCGCCTGCTGCACAACCCGCCGCCGCAGGAGAGCGAGGCCGCGCTGGCGGACCGCTCGCACCCGGCCTGGCAGCGGATCAAATTCGACGAATTGCTGGCCCAGCAGATCTCGCTGCGGCGCTCGCAGGCCGCGCGGCGCGAGAAGAACGCGCCGTCGATGCCGCGCCACGCGGACGGGCTGCTCACGCGCTTCCTGGCCGCGCTGCCGTTCCGGCTGACCGGGGCGCAGGAGCGCGTGGTGGAGGAGATTGCCGCCGACATGACGCGCCCGCACCCGATGCACCGCCTGCTCCAGGGCGACGTGGGCAGCGGCAAGACCATCGTGGCCGCGCTGGCCGCCTGCCAGGCCATCGACGCCGGTTATCAGGCCGCCCTGATGGCACCCACTGAAATCCTCGCCGAGCAACACTTCCGCAAGCTTTCCGCGTGGCTGGAGCCGCTGGGCGTGCCCGTGGTCTGGCTGGCCGGCAGCCTCAAGGCGAAGGAGAAGCGCGAGGCCGCTGCGCGCGTGGAATCGGGCGAGGCGCAGCTGGTCATCGGCACCCACGCGCTGATCCAGGACACCGTGCGCTTTGCGCGGCTCGGGCTGTCCGTGGTCGATGAACAGCACCGCTTCGGCGTGGCGCAGCGGCTGGCGCTGCGCGGCAAGGCGGGGGAGGCGGACACGAAAGCCGCGCCGGACAAGGTTCCGCATCAACTGATGATGTCGGCCACGCCGATCCCGCGCACGCTGGCCATGACCTACTACGCCGACCTCGATGTGTCCGTGATCGACGAACTGCCGCCGGGCCGCACGCCAATCGTGACCCGGCTCGTCAACGACGCGCGGCGCGACGAGGTGATCGAACGCGTGCACCACGCCGCCGCCGAGGGCCGTCAGGTCTACTGGGTGTGCCCGCTGATCGAGGAATCGGAGGCGCTCCAGCTACAGACTGCCGTCGAGACGTATGAAACGCTAATCGCCGCGCTGCCGGACCTGCGCGTGGGGCTGGTCCACGGCCGCCTGCCGCCCGCCGAGAAGGCTGCGGTCATGGGCGATTTCAGCGCCAACCGGCTCCAGGTGCTGGTGGCGACCACGGTGATCGAGGTGGGGGTGGATGTGCCGAACGCCTCGCTGATGGTGATCGAGCATGCCGAGCGCTTCGGCCTGGCCCAGCTGCACCAGCTGCGCGGGCGCGTGGGGCGGGGCAGCGCGGAATCGGTCTGCCTGCTGATGTATCAGGCGCCGCTCTCGCCCACGGCGCGCGAGCGGCTGGCCACGATGCGTGAGACCACCGATGGCTTCGAGATCGCCCGGCGCGACCTCCAGATCCGCGGCCCCGGCGAATTCCTGGGCGCGCGCCAGTCGGGCGAGGCCATGCTGCGCTTTGCCGACCTCAACACCGATGCCTGGCTGGTGGACTATGCCCAGGAAGCTGCCGAACTGATGCTGGCGCGCTTCCCCGAGGCCGTGGAAGCGCATCTTCTGCGCTGGCTGGGGGGGCGGGAGCACTTTTTGAAGGCGTGACGGCGCGTAAGACAAGTCTTATATGTGCCTAAGACRATACATTACAGTGCCGATCTGACAGAAGGCGCAATCGAAGTTAAAATCTATCGCCTAACCGAACCTGATAAGTCATGACGCTCACCGAACTCAAGTACATCGTCGCCGTGGCGCGCGAGCGCCATTTCGGCCGGGCGGCCGAGGCGTGCTTCGTTTCGCAGCCGACGCTGTCGGTGGCCATCAAGAAGCTGGAAGACGAGCTGACCGTGCAGATCTTCGAGCGCGGCACCTCCGAGGTGTCGGTGACGGCCATTGGCGAGCAGATCGTGGCCCAGGCCCAGCGCGTGCTGGAGCAGACCATGGCCATCCGCGAGATCGCCAAGCAGGGCAAGGACCCGCTGGCCGGGCCGCTGCGCGTGGGCGTGATCTATACGATCGGGCCGTACCTGTTGCCGATGCTGGTCAAGCAGATGATCGGCACGGTGCCGCAGATGCCGCTGATGCTGCAGGAAAACTATACGAACAAGCTGATCGAACTGCTCAAGCAGGGCGAGATCGACTGCGCGATCATGGCCGAGCCGTTCCCGGATTCGGGCCTGACCGTGCGCCCGCTGTACGACGAGCCCTTCGTGGTGGCCGTGCCGCGCGGCCATCAACTGGCCGAGCAGCGCAGTGTCGATCCGGACGAACTCAAGCAGCAGACCATGCTGCTGCTGGGCAGCGGGCACTGCTTCCGCGACCACGTGCTGGGCGTGTGCCCGGAGCTGTCGCGCTTCTCGCAGGCCGCCGACGGCATCCAGAAGACCTTCGAAGGGTCGTCGCTTGAGACGATTCGCCATATGGTGGCCAGCGGCGTGGGCATTACCGTGCTGCCGCGCACCTCGGTGCCCGACCTGAAGCCGCGCAACGACATGCTCGCCTACGTGCCCTTCGCCGATCCGGTGCCGGACCGCCGCGTGGTGCTGGCGTGGCGCAAGAGCTTCACGCGCCTGCCCGCCATGGAGGCGCTGGCCAATGCGGTGGCGGCGTGCGACCTGGCCGGCGTGAGCCGGATTGGCGACGCGGCGTCCGTGGAAGCGGTGGCCGCCTGAGCGGATTCTCACGACATCCACGTCGACATCGATCACGGCAGGGGCGCTTCCCTGCCGTTTTTGTTTGCGCCGCATCGAGACATAGCCAATCGCTATGCAATAGGTTGATATTATCGAATGTGAAGTTCGATAGATTTTCCTATACTTCACTCATCGACACCCCGCCTGCGGGGCATCCACCGACTGAAGCGGAGAAACACCATGACGATGCTCGACCTGTTCGTGACCGAATTCCAGCAACTGCGCACGGCCGCCGACGAGGGTCCGCGCACCGAGGAGGCCAGCCGCCTGCGCCGCAAGGTGGTGCGCAAGGAGATCGGCATGGCCATCGTCGCGCTGGGTGCGATGGCGATGTTCTTCCACGCGGCGCAGGGTTTTGCCTTCCTCGGCACATAAAGCTAATGCGATAATGGCCGCCGACTGCCCCCCGACAATCTGAATGGCGTGGGCTGGATTCCTCGTGGCTACAAACGGAGCTGAACGACCATGGCAAAGAAGAATGAGATGAGCGTGAACATCGGCATGTCCGACAAGGACCGCAAGAAGATTGCGGAAGGCCTGTCCAAGCTGCTGGCGGATACCTACACCCTCTACCTCAAGACCCACAACTTCCACTGGAACGTGACGGGGCCGATGTTCAACACGCTGCATACGATGTTCGAGACGCAGTACACCGAGCTGGCGCTGGCCGTGGACGCCATCGCCGAGCGGATCCGCGCGCTGGGCTACCCGGCACCGGGCACGTACAAGGAGTACGCGAAGCTGTCGTCGATCGCCGAGGAAGAAGGCGTGCCCGACGCGACCGAGATGATCCGCAAGCTGGTGGAAGGCCAGGAAGCCGTGGTGCGCACCGCGCGCTCGCTGTTCCCGGCCATCGATGCAGCGGGCGACGAGCCCTCGGCCGACCTGCTGACCCAGCGCATGCAGACGCACGAAAAGACCGCGTGGATGCTGCGCGCGATGCTGGCCTGAGTCTGTCTGACCAGCGCACAACGCGTCACGGCTATCCACGCCGCGACGCGTTTTTTGTTTTGTCTCGCCAGAAGTGAACGCAGTCCCCATGTCCGAACATTCCGCCGCCCCGCCGCAACCCCGCCGTCCCGGACGCCTCGCGCTCTACGCGCGGCTGGTGCGGATCGACAAGCCCATCGGTACCCTGCTGCTGCTGTGGCCCACGCTGTGGGCGCTGTGGATGGCTGCCGAAGGGCCGCCCGCCTGGGGTATTTTCTGGATTTTCTTCGTCGGCACGTTCCTGATGCGCTCGTCGGGCTGCGCCATGAACGACTGGGCCGACCGCGACTTCGACAAGCATGTGAAGCGCACCAAGGAGCGGCCGCTGACCGCTGGCTACATCGCCGGCTGGGAGGCGCTGGTGGTGGCCGCCGTGCTGGCGCTGGCGGCGTTCGCGCTGATCCTGCCGCTGAACGGGCTGACCAAGGCGCTGGCCGTGGTGGCGGCCGTGGTAGCCGGCACCTATCCGTTCTTCAAGCGATTCTTCGCGATTCCGCAGGCCTACCTCGGCATTGCCTTCGGGTTTGGGATTCCGATGGCGTTCGCGGCGGTGCAGGGGGAGGTGCCCCCCGTGGCGTGGCTGATGCTGCTGGCCAACGTCTTCTGGTCCGTGGCCTACGACACCGCCTATGCGATGGTCGACCGTGACGACGACCTGCTGATCGGCATCAAGACCTCGGCGATCACCTTCGGTCGCTTCGACGTGGCRGCGATCATGCTCTGCTACGCCGGCTTCCTGGGCCTGATGGCCTGGGCTGGCGCGCTGCTGGGGCTGGGCTGGCCGTATTACGCCGGGCTGGTGGGGGCGGCCGGTCTGGCCGGCTACCACTACACGCTGATCCGTGACCGCGACCGCATGAAGTGCTTCGCGGCGTTCCGGCACAACAACTGGCTGGGCGGGGTGGTGTTCGCAGGAACGGCGCTCGCCTACTGGCTGAAGTAAGCGGCCGTTCAGCGTTGGTCCGGACTCCCGCCCGGACTATTCCTCAGTCCTTGCCGAACTCGGCGCCCATCTCGCGGCCCCGGGCCGCCGCCGCGTGCATGGCGCGGACGAAGGCGTCCTGCATCTTGTCCGCGTCCATCGACGTCAGCGCCGCGTAGGTCGTGCCGCCCTTCGATGTCACGCGCTCGCGCAGCAGGGACACCGGCTCCGACGACTCGGCAGCTAGCGCGGCCGCGCCCCGGAACGTCTCCACGCCCAGCTGGCGGCCCTGTTCGGCGGTCAGGCCCATCTCCTTCGCCGCGCGCTCCATGGCTTCGATGAAGTAGAAGACGTAGGCCGGGCCGCTGCCCGAGAGGGCCGTCACGGCGTCGATCTGGTTGTCGTCATCGACCCAGACGCACTGGCCCACGGCTTGCGCCACAGCCGTGGCGATGGCGCGGTCCGCCTTGCTCAGGCCCGGCGCGGCGGCCAGGCCGGTCATGCCCATGCCGGCCAGCGCCGGGGTGTTGGGCATCGCCCGTACCAGGCGCGAGGTGCCCAGCCAGCGGCCCATGTCCTGGAGCCGGATGCCGGCCGCCACGCTGATGATCAGATTGCCCTGGCTGGCGCCCAGATGCGGCACGAGCGGCGCCACGGCGTCGCGGAACTGCTGCGGCTTGACCGCCAGCACGATGACGTGGCTGGCGCCGAAGCGGGCGTCCGGCGCGGCCTGGGTCCGGACGCCGAGCGTCTGTTCCAGCCGCTGGCGGGCATCGTCCGACGGATCGATGACGCAAATGGCGCGCGCGGGCACGCCGCGGGCCACCAGGCCGCCGATCAGGGCGGAGGCCATGTTGCCGCCGCCGAGGAAGCCGAAGGTGAGCGTATCGAGCATGTCTTTCCTTGTCTTTTCCGAATGTTGCCGGGTCGATGCGTGTCGCCCGGCGTTCTTGTGGGTGGGGGGGGCGCTGCGCCGTCAGGCGCGCGCGCCGAAAATCGCGGTGCCGATGCGCACCAGTGTGGCGCCCTCGGTGATGGCCGCGCCCATGTCCGCGGACATGCCCATCGAGAGCGTGTCTACRTGTAGACCGGATTGCCGGAGTTGATCAAGCAACCCGCGCAGCGCCGCGAACGGCCGGCGCTGGGCCTCCGGGTCGTCGGCCGGCGCCGGAATCGCCATCAGCCCGCGCAGCCGCAGGTTCGGCAGGGCGGCGATGGCCTGCGCCAGCGGCAGTACCTCGGCCGGCGCCACGCCGCTCTTGCTGGCCTCTTCGCTGATATTGACCTGGATGCAGACCTGGAGCGGCGCCATGCCCACCGGCCGCTGGGCCGACAGCCGCTCGGCGATCTTCAGCCGGTCGATGGCGTGGACCCAGTCGAACTGCTCGGCCACCGGCCGGGTCTTGTTACTTTGCAGCGGGCCGATGAAATGCCAGGCGATCCGGTCGCGCAGGTCGGCCAGGGCGGCGATCTTGTCGAGGCCTTCCTGGACGTAGTTTTCCCCGAAAGCGGCCTGCCCGGCCTGGAAAGCCGCCCGCACGGTGGCCGGCGCGACGGTCTTGGAGACGGCCAGCAGGGTGACCGCGGACGGGTCCCTGCCGGCTTGTTGTGCAGCCGCCGCGATGTCATTTAGCACGGCTTGCAAGTTGGCGGCGATTACAGACATAATCCGGCGGACATACCAAAGAAGTACACAACAACAAGTCGTATATTAGGGTGGGGTCATTATAGATGGACATCGCGCAGCTATTGGCTTTTGCGGTCAAGAACAAGGCATCCGATCTCCACCTCTCGGCAGACATGCCGCCGATGGTGCGTATTCACGGGGATATGCGGCGGATCAACGTGGCGGCCATGGGCCACAAGGACGTCCACGCCATGGTGTACGACATCATGAGCGACGTTCAGCGCAAGAGCTACGAAGAACGCCTCGAGGTCGACTTCTCGTTCGAGATTGCCGGCCTGTCACGGTTCCGGGTCAATGCCTACACCACGCAGCGCGGCTCCGCCGCCGTGTTCCGGACCATTCCGTCGAAAGTCCTGACGCTCGATGACCTCCATGCACCGGCCGTGTTCGCGGACCTCTGCATCAAGCCACGCGGTCTCGTGCTCGTGACCGGGCCGACCGGCTCGGGCAAGTCGACCACGCTGGCGGCCATGGTCGATCACCGCAACGACAACGACATGGGTCACATCCTCACGGTGGAAGACCCGATCGAATTCGTCCACACCTCCAAGAAAAGCCTGATCAACCAGCGCGAACTGGGCCCGCACACGCATTCGTTCTCGAACGCGCTGCGCTCGGCGCTGCGTGAGGATCCGGACGTGATCCTGGTGGGCGAATTGCGTGACCTGGAAACCATCCGGCTGGCGCTGACCGCCGCCGAAACCGGCCACCTGGTCTTCGCCACGCTGCACACGAGTTCCGCCGCCAAGACCATCGACCGGGTCGTGGACGTGTTCCCGCCCGAGGAAAAGGACATGGTGCGGACCATGCTGTCGGAATCGCTCGAGGCCGTGATCTCCCAGACGCTGCTCAAGACGCGCGACGGCAACGGCCGGACCGCGGCGCACGAGATCATGATCGCCACGCCCGCCATCCGCCACCTGATCCGCGAGAACAAGATCGCGCAGATGTACTCGATGATGCAGACGTCGAGCGGTATGGGCATGCAGACGCTCGACCAGTGCCTGAGCGACCTGATCAAGCGTGGCATGATCAACTACAACGACGCGCGGGCGATTGCCAAGAATCCCGACGCCTTCATGGGCTAAGGGGAGGCCGACGCCATGCTCGACCGCGAATCCGCCGCGAAGTACATCAACGACCTGCTGGAGCTGATGGTCAACAACCGCGGCTCGGACCTGTTCATCACGTCCGAATTCCCGCCGGCCATCAAGGTGGACGGCAAGATCACGCCCGTCTCTCAGCAGCCGCTCAACCCGGCGCAGGCGCTGGGCCTGGTCCGTTCGATCATGAACGAGCGCCAGGTGAAGGAATTCGACGAAAGCCGCGAGTGCAACTTCGCGATTACCGCGCCGAACGCCGGGCGCTTCCGCGTCTCGGCCTTCATCCAGCAGGGCAAGGCCGGCATGGTGGTGCGGACGATCAACACGCGCATTCCGTCGGTGGAAGACCTGGACCTGCCCACGTCGCTCCATGAGATCGTCATGGCCAAGCGCGGGCTGGTAATCGTGACCGGCGCCACGGGCTCGGGCAAGTCCACCTCGCTGGCGGCCATGCTCGACCACCGCAACGCGCACTCGTACGGCCACATCATCACGATCGAGGACCCGATCGAGTACGTGCACGCGCACCAGAACTGCGTCGTCACGCAGCGCGAGGTCGGCATCGACACCGAGTCGTGGCACGTGGCGCTGAAGAACACCCTGCGCCAGGCGCCGGATGTGATCCTGATCGGCGAAATCCGCGACCGCGACACCATGGAATACGCGATGCAGTACGCCGAGACGGGCCACCTGTGCCTGGCCACGCTGCACGCCAACAACGCCAACCAGGCCATCGACCGGATCATCAACTTCTTCCCCGAGGAGAAGCGCCAGCAGCTGCTGATCGACCTGTCGCTGAACCTCAAGGCGATGATCTCGCAGCGGCTGCTGCCGCGCGCCGGCCGCAAGGGCCGCGTGCCGGCCGTGGAGATCATGATCGGAACGCCGCTGGTGGCCGACCTGATCTTCAAGGGCGAGATCCACGAGCTCAAGGAAGTTATCAAGAAGTCCCGTGAGCAGGGCATGATCTCCTTCGACCAGGCGTTGTTCGAACTGTACGAGGAAGAGAAGATCGCCTACGAGGACGCGCTCAAGAACGCCGACTCGCTGAATGACCTGCGCCTGATGATCAAGCTCCACAGCGCCCGCCACCGCGACGCCGACCTGGGTGCCGGCACCGAGCACCTGAACGTCATTTGATCGGACGACCGGCGGGCGCGGTATGCTCGCGGTTGTCTGCAATGCATTCTCCGGAGCCGCCATGAGCAACGTCTACCAGTTCGAAGCGAAGTCCCTGTCCGGCCAGCCGGTGCCGCTGGCCGATTTCCACGGCAAGGTGCTGCTGATCGTCAACACGGCCAGCGAGTGCGGCTTCACGCCCCAGTACGCCGGGCTGGAGGCGCTGCACGAGGCCTACGAGCCGCGCGGCCTGGCGGTGCTCGGCTTCCCCTGCAACCAGTTCGGCAAGCAGGAGCCGGGCGACGCGGCGCAGATCGGCCAGTTCTGCGAGACGCGCTTCCAGGTCAAGTTTCCGATGTTCGAGAAGATCGAGGTCAACGGCGCCGGTGCCCATCCGCTCTACAAGTGGCTGACCTCSGAAAAGCCCGGCGTGCTCGGCACCCAGGGCATCAAGTGGAACTTCACCAAGTTCCTGCTGCGCCGCGAYGGCACGGTCTTCAAGCGCTACGCRCCSACGACCAAGCCCGAGGACATCCGCGCGGATATCGAGACGCTGCTGAGCGATCCGGCAGCCTGATGGGTCAGCCGGGCCTGACTGCCTCAGCCCGGCATATCGGACTGCACCGCGCGCAGGAAGCCGTTGAGCGAGCGGTCCGGCGTCTCGTGGAATTGCTCGTCGAGGATCTCGATGGTGCGGCAGCGGTCCAGCCGGAAGCTGCGATAGTCGGACCGCGCCGTGCACCACGCCGCCAGCAGCCAGACATTGCCCCAGAAGAACAGCCCCAGCGGCTGCACCACGCGCTCGGTGACGCGCTGCTGGGCATCGATATAGTCGAGCCGCAGCAGCCGTTGCGCGCCAATGGCGCCATGCACGGTGTCGAAGGCCTCGCGCACGGCCGGATGGTTGAGGTACTCGGGCGCGAAAATCCGGCTCTGCTGCGCCGCCACGCGGCGCGGGGGCGGCAGGGCGGCCATCAGCTTCTCCAGCGCCGGATCCGCCGCCGCGGCCAGCGCGCCGCCGCCCCAGGCCTTGAGCAGGCGCAGGCCGGCGACCATCGCTTCCACTTCCATCGCGGTGAACATCAGCGGCGGCACATCGTAATCCGGCCGCAGCCGGTAGCCGATGCCAGCCTCGCCCTCCACCGGCACCCCCGACAGCGACAGCGCCTGGATGTCACGGTAGACCGTGCGCTCGGACACGCCCAGCCGCTGCGCCAGCAATGCCGCCGTGGTCAGCCGGCGGCCACGCAGGACCTGCACGATCTGGAAGAGGCGGTCGGCACGGCGGCTCATGGGCTGGGGAAGAATGAAGGAGGCGGGGGGCCGGATGGGCGCATCATGCCCGCCGGCTCCTGACAGCGTACTGTCAGGAGGGTGTCAGGGGTGGCAGGGGAACCCGCCCCGGTCAGTGGGGCATCCATGCCGCCAGCACCGGCACCACGATGGCGGTCAGCACGCCGTTCAGGCCCATGCCCAGCGCGGCGAAGGCGCCGGCCTCCTGGTTGACCTGGAACGCGCGCGCCGTGCCGATGCCGTGGGCCGCCACGCCGGTGGCGAAGCCGCGAATCACGTAGTCGCGCACGCGCAGCATGTTGAGCAGGCCGGTGGTGCTGACCGCGCCGATGATGCCGGTGGCCATCACCAGCACGGCCGTCAGCGAGGGCAGGCCGCCGATCTTCTCGGACACCCCCATGGCGATCGGGATCGTGACCGACTTGGGCGCCAGCGAGCGCACCACCTCGGGCGACGCCCCCAGCGCGTAGGCGATGCCCACCGCCGACACCACGGCCACCAGCGATCCCGCCACCAGCCCGCAAAGCAGCGGGAAGACGTGCGCGCGCAGCTTCGGCAACTGGGTGTAGAGCGGCACCGCCAGTGCCACCGTGGCCGGCCCGAGCAGGAAGTGGACGAACTGCGCCCCGTCGAAGTAGGTCTTGTACGGCGTGCCGGTCACGGTCAGCACGGTGACGAGGATGGCCACCGAGATCATCACCGGGTTGGCCAGCGGCGAGTACCGCGCGCGCTCGTAGATCCGGAACGCGAAGACGTAGGCGATCAGCGTGGCGGTGAGCCCGATCAGCGGGCTGGCCGACAGGTAGACCCAGATCTCGTTCAGACGCGGCGACATCATGGCTGCGCCCCGCTATCGGCAGCTTCGGCGGCTTCGGCCTGGGGCGGCGCCGGCTTGCGCATCAGCGCCCGGGTGACCAGCGCGGTCACGACGATGGCCAGCCAGGTGGAGATGACCAGCGCGACGACAATCGGCATCCATTCGCCGCCAATCCGGTTGGCGTGGACCATGATGCCGACGCCGGCCGGCACGAACAGCAGCGACAGGTGCTTGAGCAGCTCGCTGGTGGTGTTCTGGATGATGGGGAGCAGGCGGTTGTCGAAGACCAGCCAGCCGAASAGCAGGAGCATGCCGATCACAGGACCGGGCACGGGCAGGCGCAGCGCGTAGCTGATCACCTCGCCCACGGTCTGGAAGACCAGCAGGATGGCAAACGTCTGGAGCATGGGGGCGCATCAGGGTCGAAATGTGCCGACATGGTACTCCGATGGCGCGGGCCGTGTTTTGCTCCCCYCTCCCTTTGGGAGAGGGCTGGGGGAGAGGGCAGGCGCATCCACGAAGCGTCACCGCGCAGTTCGCTCAATCCCTCTCCCCCGACCCCTCTCCAACAAGCGGGCGAGGGGAGAACTCCCTACGCGCAGACCATGCGCTCCACCAGTTCCACCCAGTGCATCACCGGCGTGTCGGTGCCGCTTTGCAGGTGCGTGATGCAGCCAATATTGGCCGAGACGATGGCATCGGGCGAGGAGGCCTGGAGCTTGGCGAGCTTGTCGTCGCGCAG
The DNA here is from genome assembly GCF_052114485.1 of Cupriavidus sp. KB_39. NCBI lineage: Bacteria > Pseudomonadati > Pseudomonadota > Betaproteobacteria > Burkholderiales > Burkholderiaceae > Cupriavidus > Cupriavidus sp. KB_39. The sequence goes on along the minus strand of NZ_JBFREV010000003.1, from coordinate 101,486 downwards.
CGGATAGGACAACTCCGGCTGCAGCACCGAGTACGTACCCGCCGAGCCGCAGCACAGGTGGCTGTCGGCGCAGAGCCGCACCTCGATGCCCAGGCCGGTCAGYAGCGCCTCCACCTTGCCGCGGATCTGCTGGCCGTGCTGAAGCGTACAGGGCGGATGGTAAGCCACGCGCCGGCCCTCGCGCGGCACGGCGCCGGCCAGCTTGTGCAGGTCGTCGGCGAAGTCGGGCAGGATCTCGGACAGGTCGCGCGTCATCGCCGAAACCCGTGCCGCGCGCTCCGCGTAGGCGCGGTCGTGGCGCAGCAGGTGGCCGTAGTCCTTCACCATCACGCCGCAGCCGGAGGCCGTCATGACGATGGCCTCCGCGCCGGATTCGATATAGGGCCACCAGGCGTCGATGTTGGCGCGCATATTGTCCAGCCCGCCGTCGTGGTCGCCGGTGTGGAAGCGGATCGCGCCGCAGCAGCCGGCCTCGCTCGCCACCACCAGTTGCACGCCGAGCTTGTCCAGCACGCGCGCGGTGGCCACGTTGATGTTGGGCGACATCGCCGGCTGCACGCAGCCGTCCAGCAGCAGCATCTTGCGGGTGTGCGTGGTGCGCGGCCACGGCCCCGTCGGCGAGGTGATCGCCGGCAGCTTGTTGCGCAGCGCCACCGGCAGCATCGGACGCATCATCTGGCCGAGCTTCAGCGCCGGGCCGAACAGCTTCGGCCGGGTCAGCCCCTCGCGCAGCAGCCAGCGCGCCATCCGCTCTTTTGCGGGGCGGTGGATGCCTTGCGCCTCGAGCCGCTCATCCACCACCTTCCGGCCGATGTCGACCAGCCGCCCGTACTTCACGCCGGACGGGCAGGTCGATTCGCAGTTGCGGCAGGTCAGGCAGCGGTCCAGGTGCAGCCGCGTGCTTTCCGTCACGGGCTGGCCCTCGAGCATCTGCTTCATCAGGTAGATGCGGCCGCGCGGGCCGTCCAGCTCATCGCCGAGCAACTGGTAGGTGGGGCAGGTGGCGGTGCAGAAGCCGCAGTGCACGCACTTGCCGACGATGGACTTGGCTTCTTCGCCTTCGGGCGTGTTGCGCAGGAATTCGGCCAGTGTGGTTTGCATGGTTCGGGGGGCTTGGGCGGTGGGCGGCTCAGAGGCCGGTGTACAGGCGCTGCGGATTGAAGATGCCGGCGGGGTCGAAGGTGGCCTTCAGCCGCTTGTGGATGGCGGCCAGCGGGGCCGACAGCGGCGTGAACACGCCGACTGCCTTGTCGCCGTTGCGGAACAGCGTGGCGTGGCCGCCGGCAGCCTGGGCGATGGCGCGCACCGAATCGGCCGAGACCGTGGCGGGGTCGCCCTCGGGCGCCAGCCACCAGCGCTGGCCGCCGCCCCATTCCACAAGCTGCGCGCCGGGCAGGTCCAGCGGCGGGGCGATGGGCGGCACGGCAATGCGCCACAGCGCGCGACCATCGTCTTTGGTGTGGGCCGGGGCGAAGAAGGGGTGGGACTGCTCGCGCAGCGCGGCCCAGAGCGCGAGCGCCTCGCCGGGCTCGACGCGATCGCCGCCCAGCTTCTCGCACGCGGCGCGCACGGCCGCCGTGGCGCCCGAGAGCCGCACGTCAAGCACGCCGTCCTGCCACGCCGACGCCGCGATCGGCAGCGGCTGGCCGCCCCAGCGGTTCAGGCGCTCGATGGCTTCGGCCTGCGGCAGCGCAAAGCGGAGCGTGGCGTCGTCGAACGGTATCGGCAGCACCTTCAGCGAGACCTCCAGGATCAGGCCGAGCGTGCCGAGCGAGCCGGTCAGCAGCCGCGAGACGTCATAGCCGGCCACGTTCTTCATCACCTGCCCGCCGAAATGCAGCACCTCGCCGCGTCCGTCCATCAGCTGCACGCCGAGCACGAAATCGCGCAGCGCGCCCACTGACTGCCGGCGCGGGCCGGACAGCCCGGCCGCCACGGCGCCGCCCAGCGTGGCGATGCCGGGCGCGGCGAAATGCGGCGCCTCGAAGGCCAGCATCTGGCGACGTTCGGCCAGCGCGGCCTCGATCTCGGCCAGCGGCGTGCCGCAGCGTGCCGTGACCACCAGCTCCGCCGGGTCATAGTCGACGATGCCGGCGTAGGGGCGGGTGTCGAGCACGGTGCCGACCAGCGCCTGGCCGTAGAAGTCCTTGCTGCCGCCGCCGCGCAGGCGCAGCGGGGCGCGGCTGTCGCCGGCCTGGCGGATGGCATCGCGAAAGGCGTCGAGTGTGGCTTCCATATGGGGGACCCTTGGCGTTTTTTGTTGGGTTGTCGTCGAATCAGGGCTGGCGCGGCGGCGTCTTGCCGGGGCCGCCGAGATCCTCGAACCCCGTCGGGTTCTCGACCTGATAGGGAGGCAGCACCGTCCCGCAATGCTTGCAGAAGCCCGCGTCGGGGTCGTGCCCCTCGGTCAGGCAGTGCTCGCAACAGCGCGTGGTCAGCGGCCGCCGGATGATGCTGGCCGCCAGTTCCGCGCCGACGATGCCGGTCGGGAAGGCGATGATCCCGTAGCCGAGCAGGATGGTCAGCGAGGTGATGAACTGCCCGATGGGCGTGCGCGGCACGATGTCGCCGAAGCCGGTCGTGGTCAGCGTGACGATGGCCCAGTACATGCTGACCGGGATGCTGGTGAAGCCGTGCCGCGGGCCTTCCACCACGTACATGATCGTGCCGAGGATGATCGTGATGATGAACACGGTGCCCAGGAACACGAAAATCTTGCGGCGGCTGTTGGACAGCGCCATGGCCAGGATCTGGGCTTCCTCGAAATAGACCGTGAGCTTGAGGATCCGGAACACGCGCAGCAGCCGCAGCAGCCGCACGTCGATCAGGAAGGCCAGTTCTGGCACGAAGAACGCGGCCCAGGTCGGGATGATCGAGATGAAGTCGATGATGCCGAAGAAGCTGAACGCGTAGCGCAGCGGCCGGCGCACCACCAGCAGCCGCATCACGTACTCGGCCGTGAACAGCAGCGTGAACATCCACTCCAGCAGCGTGAACGCCAGCCCGGCGCGCGCGTTGATCGACGGCACGCTGTCCAGCATCACGATGGCCACGCTGGTCACGATGGCGATCAGCAGCACGATGTCGAACAGGCGCCCCTGGCGCGTGTCGGCCTCGAAGATGATCGTGTACCAGCGCTGGCGCCAGCCGGCTTCGGGCTGGCCCAGGCGCTGCCGGGTGCGCGCGTTGAGGAAGCGCTCCTGGCGGGCGTCCCGTTGGTGGGTGTTGGGGTTGGGCATGGGTGGCGATGGTGAGCGGGTAGCGGTGGGGCGCGTGGCCCGCCCGGTACCCGCCCGCGCTCAGAAGCGCGGCAGGTCCGGATGCGGCAGCAGGCCGCGCCTGACGTGCATCTTGCCGTACTCGGCGCAGCGCGCCAGCGTCGGGATGGCCTTGTCCGGGTTCAGCAGCCGGGCCGGGTCGAAGGCGGCCTTCACGCCGAAGAACGCATCGCGCTCGGCCGGCGAGAACTGCACGCACATCGAATTCAGCTTCTCCACGCCCACGCCGTGCTCGCCGGTGACGGTGCCGCCCAGTTCCACGCAGGACTCCAGGATGTCGGCACCGAACAGTTCGGCGCGATGCCATTCGTCGAGGTCCTCGCCGTTGAACAGGATCAGCGGGTGCATGTTGCCATCGCCGGCATGGAAGACGTTGATGCAGCGCAAGGCGTACTTGCGTTCCATCGCCTCGATCCGCTTGAGCAGCGTGCCGATGTGCTTGCGCGGGATCGTGCCGTCCATGCAGTAGTAGTCGGGCGAGATGCGCCCGGCGGCCGGGAAGGCGTTCTTGCGCCCGCTCCAGAAGCGCAGCCGTTCGGCCTCGCTCTGCGACACCGTGATCCGCGTGGCGCCCGAGCGGCGCAGCACCTCGCTCATCCGCTCGATCTCCTCGGCCACTTCCTCGGGCGTGCCGTCCGATTCGCACAGCAGGATGGCGGCGGCGTCGAGGTCGTAGCCCGCCTTGACGAACTCCTCCACGGCGGCCGTGGCGGGCTTGTCCATCATCTCCAGGCCGGCCGGGATGATGCCGGCGGCAATCACGTCGGCCACGGCGTTGCCGCCTTTTTCCACATCGTCGAAGCTGGCCATGATGACCTGCGCGAGCTGCGGCTTGGGAATCAGCCGGACCGTGATCTCGGTGGCGACGGCCAGCATGCCCTCGGAGCCGATCAGCGTGGCCAGCAGGTCCAGTCCCGGCGCGTCGGGCGCCTCGGAGCCGAAGACCACCACATCGCCCTCCATCGTCACGGCGCGCACGCGCAGCACGTTGTGCACGGTGAGGCCGTACTTGAGGCAGTGCACGCCGCCCGAGTTCTCGGCCACGTTGCCGCCGATGGAGCAGGCGATCTGCGAGGACGGGTCGGGTGCGTAATAGAGATTGTGCGGCGCGGCGGCCTCGGAGATGGCGAGGTTGCGCACGCCGGGCTGGACCACGGCGGTGCGCGAGTAGGAATCGACCGAGAGGATGCGCTTGAACTTGGCCAGCGACAGCACCAGCCCGCCGGCGATGGGCATCGCCCCGCCCGAGAGGCTCGTGCCGGAGCCGCGCGGCACTACCGGCACCCCGAGTTCGTGGCACAGGCGCAGGATGGCGCAGACCTGTTCCTCGGTGTCGGGCAGGACCACGGCGTCGGGCACCTGGCGGTAGGCGGCCAGGCCATCGCACTCGTACGGCACGGTGTCCTCGGCCTTCCAGAGCACGGCGGCAGGCGGGAGGATGCGGGCCAGGCCGGCCAGCAGCGCGGCGCGGGGGCCGTCGGCCTGCGTGGCAGCGCCGGCCAGGGTGTGGGCGTCTTGCGGGGCGTTCATGGCAACTCCTTGACGAGCCRGCCGCCGCGCATCGCTTCACGCACCCGGCCGGGACGGCAGACTATAGCGCAGGCCCCCTGCCACGGGAGCCTCCRCCCACGTGAATTCGGCATGGCARGCCGATCAAAACTGCTCATGCCATGCGCCCCGGCCCGGCTGGCGCGCGCTTCTCTCTCCAGCCTAGTGGCCCGGACGCTACCAGTCCAGCCCGAGCAGCCAGTCGACGAAGTAGCGCGCCTCTGGCTGGAGCGGCGCTTGCTCGCGCTCGACGATGTAGTAGCCGTGCGGCGAGACCGATTCCACATCGAGCAGCTTGACCATCTGTCCGGCGGCCAGCCACTGGCGCGCCATGCGCTGGCGCACCAGTCCCACGCCCTGGTTCGAGACGATGGCTTCCAGCATCAGGCCGATATCGTTGAATTGCGGGCCGGTCTGGGGCTCCGGCCAGTCGAGCCCGGCGGTCTCGAACCACGGCCGCCACGGCTCCAGCGGACTGCGCAGCAGCACGAGGTTGTGCAGGTCGTCTGGCTTGGCGATGGCGCGCCCGTTGACCCGCTCGTAGTACTCCCGCCCGCACGCCGGAAACACCGGTTCGACTAGCAGTTTCGTGGTTTTGAGGCCCGAATAGCGTCCCGTGCCGTAGCGGATCTCGACATCGGTGTCCTCGGCCTTCACATCGAGGAAGGGCACGGACAGGTGCAGTTCCAGGTCGATATGGGGGTAGAGCGCGCCGAACTCGGGCAGGCGCGGCACCAGGTGCTGCCGGCCGAACGTCGGCGGAATGGCCACCCGCAGCCGCGTGCGCAGCTTGTTGTACTCGGGKCGGGCCAGTTCGTTGAGGGACTTCAGCGCGTCCTGCACATTGCGCTGGTAGCGCGTGCCGGCGGCGGTGAGCCGCAGCGCGGCGTTGGAGCGCACGAACAGGTCGTCGCCCCATAATTCCTCCAGATTCTTGATGCGGTGCGAGACCGCGCTGGGCGTGACGGACAGTTCTTCCGCCGCACGCGCGAAGCTGCCAAGCCGCGCGGCGGCCTCGAACGCGATCAGCAGGTGCAGGGGCGGGACGCGGTGGAACACCGATGCCATGGCGCGGGCCCCCGGTCAGCGCGCCGCGCTGAAGATCTTGCCCGGATTCAGAATCTGATTGGGATCGAGCGCCGCCTTGATCGCCCGCATCAGGTCCAGTGCATCCTCGCCGTGCTCCTGCACGAGGAAACCCATCTTGTGCAGCCCCACGCCGTGCTCGCCGGTGCAGGTGCCGCCCATGSCCAGCGCCCGTTCGACGATGCGGCGGTTGATGTCCTCCGCCTCGGCCATTTCCTCGGGCTTGGCCGGGTCGACCAGGATCGCCACGTGGAAGTTGCCATCGCCGACATGGCCGACGATGGGGCAGGGCAGCTGCGAGGCGTTCAGGTCGCGCTCGGTCTCGGTCACGCAGTCGGCCAGGCGGGAAATCGGCACGCAGACGTCGGTTGTCACGGACTTGCAGCCGGGCTTGAGCTGCAGCATCGCRAAGTAGGCCGTATGGCGCGCATTCCAGAGCCGGCTGCGGTCTTCGGGGCGCGTGGCCCATTCGAAGCCCTGGCCGCCGTGCTCGTCGGCAATCTGCTGCACGGTTTCGGCCTGCTCGCGCACGCCGGCCTCGGTGCCGTGGAACTCGAAGAACAGGTGCGGGGTTTCCGGCAGCGTGAGGTTGTCGTGGCGGTTGATCGCGCGGATGGCCAGCGCATCGACGAACTCCACGCGGGCCACCGGCACGCCAAGCTGGATGGTCTGGATCGTGGCGCGCACGGCGTCGCCCATGCTCGGGAACGCGCACACGGCGGCCGAGATCGCTTCCGGCTGCGGGTAGAGCCGCACGGTGACCTCGGTGATGATGCCGAGCGTGCCTTCGCTGCCGACGAACAGCCGGGTCAGGTCATAGCCGGCCGACGACTTGCGCGCCTGGGTGCCGGTGCGGATCACGCGGCCGTCCGCCGTGACCACGGTCAGGGCCAGCACGTTCTCGCGCATCGTGCCGTAGCGGACCGCGTTGGTGCCGGAGGCGCGCGTGGCGCACATCCCGCCCAGCGAGGCATCGGCGCCCGGGTCGATCGGGAAGAACAGCCCGGTGTCCTTGATTTCCTGGTTCAGCTGCTTGCGGGTCACGCCCGGCTGCACCGTCACGGTCAGGTCCTCGGGATGCACCGCCAGCACGCGGTTCATCTGGGAGAGGTCCAGGCTGATGCCCCCGGCCACGGCCAGCAGGTGGCCTTCGAGCGACGATCCGGCGCCGTAGGGGATCAGCGGCACCCCATGCTGGTTGCAGAGGCTGGCCAGTTCGGCGATTTCCTCGGTGGTGTGGGCGAAGACCACGGCGTCCGGGGCGGCGGGCGGGAACGGGGATTCGTCGCGGCCATGGTGGGCGCAGACGCCGGCCGAGGTGGAAAACCGTTCGCCGAAGCGGGCGGCCAGTGTCTCGGCCAGGGCAACGGGAAGGGGACGGCGCGCCAGGGCGGCGGCGGGCGTGGGGTGGTTCATGCTTTTGTCTCCGGCGAATCYCGCCATTCTACGCCGTCCGCGTCACGCGGCGGACCGCATCGCGGCGCCCGGAACCCGCCCCGAAGCCCGGGTTCGGGGCCATAATTGCGCCACTTCAAACCAAGACGAGGGAGACCGGCATGGGTAACCGCCTGTCCAAGATCGCCACCCGCACCGGTGACGCCGGCACCACCGGGCTGGGCGACGGCAGCCGCACGGGCAAGAACAGCGAGCGCATCGCCGCCATCGGCGACGTGGACGAACTGAATTCCCACATCGGCCTGCTGCTGACCGAGCCGGACCTGCCGGATGACGTGCGCGCCGCCCTGCTCCATATCCAGCACGACCTGTTCGACCTGGGCGGCGAGCTGTCGATTCCGGGCTACACGCTGCTCAAGGAAGCGCAGGTGATCCAGCTGGACGACTGGCTGGCGCACTACAACGCGAACCTGCCCCGGCTGGCGGAGTTCATCCTGCCGGGCGGCAGCCGCGCCGCCGCCCAGGCCCACGTCTGCCGTACGGTGTGCCGCCGGGCGGAGCGGGCGCTGGTGGCGCTGGGCGCCACCGAGGCCCTCAACGAGGCGCCGCGCCAGTACCTGAACCGGCTCTCGGACCTGCTGTTCGTGCTCGCCCGGGTGCTGAATCGGGCCGGCGGCGGCACCGACGTGCTCTGGCAGCGCGAGCGGCAGTCCTGATATCCGCAAAAAAGATAACAATAAGCCACTTTTTGGCCGCTCCCGACGCAGGCACGGTGCTACCCCGCAAAACCGAGAAAATTACTCGGAATTGCGGGTTCTGCCCTTGAAATGCCCCCGGACGGCCACATTTCGCACTCAGGTTGAATTGCAGCCGCTGCGCCAAAGCAGGGCTCAATAGGAGAGAACACAAATGGGTAAGATCATCGGTATCGACTTGGGTACCACCAATAGCTGCGTTGCGATCCTGGAAGGCAACACGCCGAAGGTCATCGAGAACGCCGAAGGCACGCGCACCACCCCGTCGATCATCGCCTACATGGAAGATGGCGAGATCCTGGTCGGCGCGCCGGCCAAGCGCCAGGCGGTCACGAATCCGCGCAACACGCTGTACGCCGTGAAGCGCCTGATCGGCCGCAAGTTCGAAGAAAAGGAAGTGCAGAAGGACATCGGCCTGATGCCCTACGCCATCGTCAAGGCCGATAACGGCGACGCATGGGTGGGCGCGCGTGACCAGAAGCTGGCCCCGCCGCAGGTGTCCGCCGAAGTGCTGCGCAAGATGAAGAAGACCGCCGAGGACTACCTGGGCGAGCCGGTGACCGAAGCCGTGATCACCGTGCCGGCTTACTTCAACGACTCGCAGCGTCAGGCGACCAAGGACGCCGGCCGCATCGCGGGCCTGGACGTCAAGCGCATCATCAACGAGCCGACTGCCGCCGCGCTGGCGTTCGGCATGGACAAGAACGAGAAGGGCGACCGCAAGATCGCCGTGTACGACCTCGGCGGCGGCACGTTCGACATCTCGATCATCGAGATCGCGGACGTGGACGGCGAGAAGCAGTTCGAAGTGCTGTCGACCAACGGCGACACCTTCCTCGGTGGCGAGGACTTCGACCAGCGCATCATCGACTACATCATCGGCGAGTTCAAGAAGGACCAGGGCGTTGACCTGTCCAAGGACGTGCTGGCGCTGCAACGCCTGAAGGAAGCCGCTGAAAAGGCCAAGATCGAGCTGTCCAGCTCGCAGCAGACCGAGATCAACCTGCCGTACATCACGGCGGATGCCTCGGGTCCGAAGCACTTGAACCTGAAGATCACGCGCGCCAAGCTGGAAGCGCTGGTGGAAGACCTGATCAAGCGCACGATCGACCCGTGCCGCACCGCCATCAAGGATGCGGGCGTCAAGGTGGGCGATATCGACGACGTGATCCTGGTCGGCGGCATGACCCGCATGCCCAAGGTGCAGGAGCAGGTGCGCGAGTTCTTCGGCAAGGAAGCGCGTAAGGACGTGAACCCGGACGAAGCCGTGGCCGTCGGTGCCGCSATCCAGGGCTCGGTGCTGTCSGGCGACCGTACCGACGTGCTGCTGCTGGACGTGACGCCGCTGTCGCTGGGCATCGAGACGCTGGGCGGCGTGATGACCAAGATGATCAGCAAGAACACGACCATCCCGACCAAGCACGCACAGGTCTTCTCGACGGCCGACGACAACCAGCCGGCGGTGACGATCAAGGTGTTCCAGGGCGAGCGCGAGATGGCCAGCGGCAACAAGCTGCTGGGCGAGTTCAACCTGGAAGGCATTCCGCCGTCGCCGCGTGGCACGCCGCAGATCGAGGTCTCGTTCGACATCGACGCCAACGGCATCCTGCACGTGGGCGCCAAGGACAAGGCCACCGGCAAGGAAAACCGCATCACYATCAAGGCGAACTCGGGTCTGTCGGAAGACGAGATCCAGCGCATGGTGAAGGACGCCGAGGCCAACGCCGAGGAAGACAAGCGCGCCCGTGAGCTGGCCGATGCCCGCAATCAGGCCGATGCGCTGGTCCACTCGACCCGCAAGGCCGTGGCCGAGCATGGCGACAAGCTCGAGGCCGGCGAGAAGGAAAAGATCGAAGTCGCGATCAAGGAACTGGAAGACGCCGCACGCGGCGGCGACAAGGCCGAGATCGAAACCAAGATCAACGCGCTGTCCGAAGCGAGCCAGAAGCTGGGCGAGAAGGTCTACGCCGACATGCAGGCCAAGGCCGGTGAAGCCGGCGGTGCGGCCGGTGCCGCGGGCGGCCAGCAGCAGTCCCAGGCGCAGCCGCAGGACGATAACGTCGTGGACGCCGAGTTCAAGGAAGTGAACGACAAGAAGTAAGCGGGAATCAGCGGGAGCGGCGCAGGTGCATCCAGCGCCACTCCCGCCCCGACGCCGGGCGATGGTGTTCTGACACAGGGTGAGAAACCGTGGTCGAACACCTCGCTCGGCTTTTTTGCTATTCGCCCGACCGGTGATTCTTTGCCGGGCAGGCCAATCAGGTAAGAGCCACCATGGCAAAACGTGACTATTACGAAGTGCTCGGGGTAGGCAAGAACGCGAGCGACGAAGAGATCAAGAAGGCTTATCGCAAGCTCGCGATGAAGTACCACCCGGACCGCAATCCGGACAGCAAGGAAGCGGAAGACAAGTTCAAGGAGGGCAAGGAAGCGTACGAGATGCTCTCCGACCCCGAGAAGAAGGCGGCCTACGACCAGTATGGCCACGCCGGCGTGGACCCGAACATGGCTGGCGGCTTCGGCGGCGGCCAGGGCTACGGCGGGTTTGCCGAAGCCTTCGGCGACATCTTCGGCGACATCTTCGGCCAGCAGGGCGGCCAGCGTCGCGGCAACGGCCCGCAGGCCTACCGTGGCGCCGACCTGCGCTACAGCATGGAAATCTCGCTGGAGCAGGCCGCGCATGGCCACGAGGCGCAGATCCGCGTGCCGCACTGGGAAGACTGCGAACACTGCCACGGCAATGGCGCCGAGCCGGGATCGTCGGTGGAAACCTGCCCGACCTGTAACGGCGTGGGCCAGGTGCGTGTGTCGCAAGGCTTCTTCACGATGCAGCAGACCTGCCCGAAGTGCCACGGCAGCGGCAAGTTCATCCCCAAGCCGTGCGTGAAGTGCCATGGCCAGGGCAAGCTGAAGTCGCAGAAGACGCTGGAAGTGAAGATTCCGGCCGGCATCGACGAAGGCATGCGCATCCGCTCGTCGGGCAATGGCGAGCCGGGCATCAACGGCGGCCCCCCGGGCGACCTGTATGTGGAAGTGCACATCAAGGCGCACGAGGTATTCGAGCGTGATGGCGATGACCTGCACTGCCAGATGCCGATCTCCTTCGCCACGGCGGCGCTGGGCGGCGAACTGGAAGTGCCGACGCTGGGCGGCCGCGCCAGCTTCCCGGTGCCGGAAGGCACGCAGGGCGGCAAGACGTTCCGGCTGCGTGGCAAGGGCATCAAGGGTGTGCGGTCGGGCTATCCCGGCGACCTCTACGTCCATGTGAACGTGGAAACGCCGGTCAAGCTGACCGAGGCCCAGAAGGACATGCTGCGTGAATTCGACCGCTCGGTGCACGAGGGCGGCTCGCGCCACAGCCCGCAGGAGCAGTCCTGGCTGGACAAGGTGAAAAGCTTCTTCAGCTAAATCGCCGGATTGCCCGGCAGGCAGGACGATGAAACCGGCCACGTGACCAGCGTGGCCGGTTTTTTCATGCCCGGCGCGGCGATAATGCGGCATTGATGCACCCTGCCGAGTTGCCGTGGTTCCGCCGTCCCCCGCCCCCTCCAGCGCCAGTTTCGACCCCTTCGTCCTGCTTGACGATGCCGCCGCCGCACCCGGCGTGGCGGCGTCGCGCCTCTATACGGRGTTTGTCCAGGCCSATGTCCTGCCCGCCGGCACCGATCCCGCCACGCTGGATGCGCTGCTGGCCGCCGGCTGGCGCCACGGGCTGCATGCCACGCTGTTCGCGCCGTACGAGTACGGCGGGGCGCTGGTCGGGGCGCCGGTCCATTGCGGCGATGCGCTGCCGTTCCATGACGGCGCGCTGCAACTGCTCTGGTTCCGCGACCTGGCCCGGCTTGACGGCGACGCCGTAGGCGCATGGCTGGCCGCGCGGGCAGAATCCTCCCCGGCCGGGGCGATGGACGTACGCGCCGAGCCGTCGCACGCCGTCTACGCGGACGCCATCGCGCGCATCCACGCCTATATCGAGGCCGGCGATACCTATCAGGTGAATTTCACGCAGCGGCTCCGCTTCTCCGCCTTCGGCGACCCGGTGACGTTCTACGCCGCGCTGCGGGCCGCGCAGCCGGTGCCGTTCGGCGTGCTGGCCTGGCTACCCGGCGATGGCTGGGTGCTGTCGCTATCGCCCGAGCTGTTCGTCGAACACGACGGCGCCGGGCATCTGGTGACCCGGCCGATGAAGGGCACCGCGCCGCGCATCGGGGACGCCGAGCAGGATGCCCGCGCCGCGCGCCGGCTGGCTGCCGACGCCAAGAACCGGGCCGAAAACGTGATGATCGTCGACCTGCTGCGCAACGACCTGGGCCGCATCGCCCAGCCCGGCAGCGTGGCCGTGCCCGACCGCTTCGTGGTCCAGCCATTCGGCCGCGTGCTGCAGATGACCTCCACCGTGACGGCCACGGCGCGGCCCGGCACCGGCTTCGGCGCGCTGATGGCGGCGCTGTTCCCATGCGGCTCGATCACCGGCGCGCCCAAGCGGCGGACCATGCAGATCATCGCCGAACTGGAAACCGCGCCGCGCGGCCTCTACACGGGCGCCATCGGCTGGCTCGATGCGCCGGCCGATGGCCAGCCCTGCGGCGCCTTCGGCATGTCCGTGGCCATCCGCACGCTGGTGCTGGGGCCGCAGGGTGACGACGGCCTGCGCCGGGGCGAGATGGGGGTGGGCGGCGGCATCGTCCATGACAGCGTGGCCGCCGACGAATTCGCCGAGTGCGGCTGGAARGCGCGCTTCCTGACTGCGCACGATCCCGGCTTCACGCTGTTCGAGACCATGCACGCGCGCGATGGCGTGGTGCTGCACCGCGAGCGCCATCTGACGCGGCTGGCGCATTCCACGGCCGTGTTCGGCTTCGCGTTCGACCAGCCCGCCGCGCGGGCGGCCATGCAGGCCGAGGCAGGGCGGCTGGGCGATGGCGACTGGCGGCTGCGGATGGCCGTCGACAAGGCCGGCGCRCTGGCCTTCGCGAGCGGCCCGCTGGCGCCGCGCGCCGAGCCGGTGGCGCTACTCGACCTGGCCGCGACGCCCTTGCCGGTGGCCGACCCGATGCGCCGCCACAAGTCCAGCGCCCGCGCCACGTTCGATGCCGGCTGGCAGGCGGCCGAGCGCGAGGGCGGCTTCGACGCGCTGTTCTTCAACACGCGCGACGAGTTGCTCGAAGGCGGACGCAGTTCGGTGTTCGTGAAGGTGGGCGGGCGCTGGCTGACGCCGCCGCTGTCGGCGGACATCCTGCCGGGCGTGATGCGCGCCGTGGTGCTCGAAGCGGGCGACGCACTGATCGACGGCCCGATCGAACAGGCCGTKGTCACGCGTGAGATGGTGCGGCACGCCGAGGCCATCGTCMTCGCCAATGCGCTGCGCGGGACGATGCGGGCGCGGCTGCGCTAAATAGGAAGCGTAGGCGCCAGCCGCCTACCGATGCCGCGTATCGAGCCGGCCGTCCCCCAGTTTCCATCTGACCACCCCGGGCAGGTTGATCAGTTCCCGGTCGTGGCAGACCATCACCACGGAGCGGCCTTCCGCCGCCAGTTCCCCGATCAGCGCAATCACCTGCTCGCGCGCGTGGCCGTCGAGGTTGGAGGTCGGTTCGTCGAGCAGCAGCAATTCCGGCTCCAGCACCTTGGCTCGCGCCAGCGCCACGCGCTGGACTTCGCCACCGGACAGCTTTTCCGGCGCGGTGTCCTGCACATGGACGATGCCGGCCCAGCCCAGCGCCGCGCCCACGCGCCGCTCGATCTCGTCGTGCGCCACGCCCCGGGCCCGCAGGCCATAGGCGATGTTGTCGCGTACCGAGGTGCGGAACAGGTAGGGATGCTGGTGCATATAGGCCACGCGCTGGCGCAGCGCGGGCGGGAGCGGCGTCAGCGGCGCCTCGCGGTGCTTGCCGCCTTCGTCTTGCCACGCCACGGTCGCGCCCGGTGCCGGCTCCAGCCCGGCCATCATCCGCAGCAGCGTGGACTTGCCCGCGCCGTTCACGCCGGTCAGCGCCACGGCGGCGGCGCGCGGGAATACCAGTTCGGGGATGTCGAACAACTGGCGAGCGCCGACGCGCCGCGCCAGTCCCCGCACCGTCAGCAGTGCGCTGGTCATCGCCGGAACCCTCCCGCGCCTTGCAGCCAGGCGAGCATGATGTTGACGGCCAGCGCCAGCGCCACCAGCACGATGCCGAGCGCGATGCCCTGCGCGAACTCGCCCTTGCTGGTCTCCAGCGCGATGGCCGTGGTGATGGTGCGCGTGGAGCCTTCGATATTGCCGCCGATCATCAGCGCCGAGCCCACCTCGGCAATCACGCGCCCGAAGCCGGCCACCACGGCCGCCATCAGGCCGAAACGCAGTTCGCGCAGCACGGTGAAGAAGGTGCGCCAGCGGCCGGCGCCGAGCACCCAGGCGGTCTCGCGCAGGCGCGGATCCGCCGCCTGCATGGCCGCGAGCGAGAACGCCAGCACCACGGGAAAGCCGATCACGGCCTGCCCGAAGACCATGCCGGATGGGGTGAACAGCAGGGAGAAACTACCCAGCGGCCCCTGCCGCGTGAACAGCAGGTAGAGCACCAGGCCAACCAGCACCGTCGGGAACGACAGGAAGGCCTGCGCCAGCACCACCACCACGCGCCGGCCGGGAAAGGCATGGGTGGCGATCAGGTAGGCGGCGCCGATGGCCGGCACGGTAGCCAGCGCCAGGCCAAGCACCGCCACCATCAGCGAGGTCCAGACGATGAACCATAGCGCGCCGTCCCCGCTGCCCAGCAGGCGGAAAGCGTCCAGCGTGGCCGTGCCGATCTCCACGTGGGCGCGCTCAGGCGGAGAACGTGTGCTCGACGGCCGGGAAGCTCCCGTCCTTCACGGCGGCGACATAGGCGCGCACGGCGGCCTCGATCGAGGTCTGGCCGTCCATGAAGTTGCGCACGAACTTGGCCTTGCGGCCCGGATAGATATTGAGCATGTCCTGCAGCACCAGCACCTGGCCGGAACAGTCCACGCCGGCGCCGATGCCGATGGTCGGAATCGTCAGCTGTGCCGTGACCTCGCCAGCCAGCGCGGCCGGCACGGCTTCCATGACGATCAGCTGCGCACCGGCGGCCTGCAGCGCCAGCGCGTCACGCTTGAGCTGCGCGGCGCCGGCATCGGTCTTGCCCTGCACCTTGAAGCCGCCCAGCGCGTGCACCGACTGCGGGGTCAGGCCGATGTGGGCGCACACCGGAATGCTGCGCTCGACCAGGAACTTCACGGTGGGAGCGAGCCAGTCGCCGCCTTCCAGCTTCACCATCTGCGCGCCCGCGCGCATCAGCGCGGCGGCGCTCTCGAAGGCCTGCGTGGGCGTGCCGTAGGTGCCGAACGGCAGGTCCGAAACCAGCAGCGCGGTCTGGTTGCCGCGCGCCACGCATTCGGTGTGATAGACCATGTGCGGCAGCGTGACGGGCAGCGTGGTCTGCTGGCCCTGCATTACGTTGCCGAGCGAATCGCCGACGAGGATGACTTCCACGCCGCAGAAATCGAGCAGTGCGGCGAAGCTCGAGTCGTAGGCAGTCAGCATGACGATCTTGTCGTCCGCGGCACGCATGGCCTGGAGCTTGGGAATGGTGACGGTCTTGCGGGAGGGGTCGAGGAGGTAACTCATGGCAGTGCCCGTGGGGGTGTGTGGCTGCCTGGGCCTGAGGCGGGCAGGGCGGTCAGGGGGCCGCGAGATTCAGGAAGGCCTTGCGGCCCCGCATGTTCTCGATGCGCGACAGTAGTGTACGGAAATCGCCGTCGTTGTCCACCGGATTGAAGCGCGCGGTGTCCACGATCAGGACCGGCGCCTCGTCGTAGCGGTGGAACAGTTCGCCGTAGGCGTCGGTCAGCCGCTGGAGGTAGGTTTCGTCGATGCCGGACTCGCCAGGCAGGCCGCGTCGCGCAATCCGCTCGCGCAGCAGCGACGGCGTGGCCTGGAGCATGATGACCAGGTCCACGCGCTGGGCCGGCACCTGGAGCCGGGCGGCGAGCGCGTCGTAGAGCGCGAGTTCGTCGGCTTCGAGGGTCAGCGCCGCATAGAGGCGGTCACGTGCGTAGAGGAAATTGCCGATCACGCGCTGGCCGGCCAGCAGCGCGGCCTGCCATTGCTGGATCTGGGTGGCGCGCTGGTCCAGGCAGTGCAACTGCATCGGCAGTGCATAGCGCTGCGGCTCGCGGTAGAAGCGTTCGAGGAAGGGGTTCTGGCGTGCGCCGTCAGGCAGTTCGCCGGCCTGGAGCGTGCGGGCCAGGCGCTGCGCCAGCGAGGTCTTGCCGGAGCCGACGGGCCCTTCGACGACGATGCGGCGCAGATGGTCGAGCATGGCTCGTGGGGTGCCGATGGATCAGGCGTGGATCACGCCTGCGTGCCGCCTTCCTGAAGGCGGGGGCATTTGCATGAGGAAAACTTCTCGATGCGCTGGTCGCGCACGCCGGGCAGGAAGTCCGCCGCGCGGCCACGGCCCGGGATGACCAGCTCGCCGTCCAGCTCCACCAGCGGCACCAGCACGAAGGCGCGCTCGGTGATGCGTGGATGCGGCACGGTCATCGCCTCGGAGTCGATCCGGTCGGCGCCGAACAGCAGCAGGTCGAGGTCCAGCGTGCGCGGCGCGTTGTGAAACGGGCGCTCGCGGCCGAACTGGTCCTCGATGTGGTGGCAGATGCGCAACAGCTGCGGCGCGGTGAAGGACGTCTCCACCTTCACCACGGCGTTGAAGTAGTCGTCGCCGCTGGCGTCGACGGGTGCGGTGCGGTAGAACGAGGACTTGGCCAATACCGTGATGCCGACCTGCTGGGCCAGGCACACGATGGCGTCCTTCAGTGCCTGGCGGGCATCGCCGAGATTGGCGCCGATGCCGATAAAGGCAAGTGTCATGTTATTCCTCCGGCTGGGCGCGGCCGGACTCCGATGCGGCTTGACCCCCCTCCGCCGCGTCCGTGTCGCCCCGGGAAGAAACTTTATCCGATTTCCGCGGACCGCGCCGACGACGCTTCTTGCGCGCCGGGCCCTCGCCATCGACGCCCGCGAAGCCTTCGCCCTCGTCGGCACCCTGGCCGCCCTGGCCACCGGCGGCGCCCGAGCCACCCTTGCCGCGCTTCTGGCGGGTGGCCTCGATCATGTCTTCGCGCGTATCGGGCGGCGCGTTCTGGAAGTCGGTCCACCATTGGCCGATTTCAGCCGGCTGTTCGCCCGATTCGCAGCGCAGTTGCAGGAAGTCATAGCCGGCACGGAAGCGCGGCGATTCCAGCAGGCGGAACGGCATGCGGCCCACGCGCTTCTCGAAGCGCGGCTGCATGCCCCAGATGTCGCGCATGTCGGTGACAAAGCGGCGCTGGATGGCCAGTTGGCCGGTCTGCTTCTCCAGCACCATGTCCATGGCCGTGTTGAGCGCCGCAATCGCGTGCTCGCCCTCGTCGCGCAGCTTGTTCCAGCGTTGCAGCACGTGGTGCCACAGCAGCGCGGCGAACAGGAAACCGGGCGACACCGGCTTGCCGGCCTGCACGCGGCGGTCGGTGTTGTCGAGCGCCAGCTGCACGAAGCGCTGGCCCATCGGCTGCTCCAGCGCCACGTCCAGCAGCGGCAGCAGGCCCTTGTGCAGGCCGGCCTTGCGCAGCTCCTGCAGCGAGGCCCAGGCGTGCCCGGACATCAGCAGCTTCAGCATTTCGTCGAACAGGCGCGCGCTCGGCACGTTGTGGATCAGCGGGGCCAGTTCGGCGATGGGCTCGCGCGTCGCTTCGTCGATCGAAAAACCTGTCTTGGCCGCGAAGCGCACCACGCGCAGCATGCGCACCGGGTCTTCGCGGTAGCGCGTGACCGGGTCGCCGATCATCCGCAGCGTGCGCGCGCGGATGTCTTCCATGCCGTGATGGTAGTCATGCACGGTCTGCGCGGCCGGGTCGTAGTACATCGCGTTGATCGTGAAGTCGCGGCGCTCGGCGTCCTCGGCCTGGGAGCCCCAGACGTTGTCGCGCAGCACGCGGCCGCTGGCGTCGATCGCGTGCGTCTTGCTGTCCAGCTCGGCGCGCTTCAGGCGRCGGCCYTCGGGCAGCGTCTCGCTGGCAATGGCGTCCACCAGCGCGCGGAACGTCGAGACCTCGATGATTTCCTGCTCGCGGCCGCCGTAGAAGGTCACGTGCACGATCTGGAAGCGCCGGCCGATGATGCGCGAGCGGCGGAACAGTGCCTGCACCTCTTCGGGCGTGGCGTTGGTCGCCACGTCGAAGTCCTTCGGCTTGATGCCGAGCAGCACGTCGCGCACGGCGCCGCCGACGATAAAGGCCTGGAAACCGGCCTGCTGGAGCGTGGCGGTGACCTTGACCGCGTTGCGCGAGAGCAGCGTGGGGTCGATCTGGTGTTCGTCCACGTTGACGATGCGCTGCGTATGGGCGCGCCCGGTGCGGCGCAGCTTGGGGCCAGGCTTGCCGAGCAGCCGGTTGATGAGCTTCTTGATCACGTCAGAACAGGTCCATGATGCGCCAGCCGGCCGCGGCCGCATGGTTGCGCAGGCGGTCGTCGGGATTGGCGGCGATCGGCTCGCTGACCTTTTCCAGCAGCGGCAGGTCGTTGGCGGAATCGCTATAGAACGTCGTGGTGCCGAAGTCTTCCCACTGGGTGCCGAGGCCCTTGAGCCACTGCTCCACGCGGGCGATCTTGCCCTCGCGGAAGCTCGGCACGCCGAAGACCTCGCCCGTGAAGGCGCTTTCCGGCTTGCCGTCGGACGTGGCCGGCTCGGTGGCGATCAGGTGCTTGATGCCGAAGGCCTGGGCGATCGGCGCGGTGACGAAGCTGTTGGTAGCCGTCACCACGGCGCACAGGTCGCCCGCCTCCAGGTGCTTGTAGACCAGCGCCTTGGCCTGCGGGGTGATGACCGGGTCGATCACCTCGCGCATGAAGCGCTGGCGCCAGGCGTCCAGCCGGTCACGCGGATTGGCAGCCAGCGGGGCCAGCGCGAAGCGCAGGAACGCCTGGATATCCAGGGTGCCCGCCTTGTATTGCCCATAGAACTCGTCGTTCTTGCGACGATAGGATTCCTCGTCGACAACGCCCATGCGGACCAGGAAGCGGCCCCATTCGTGGTCGCTGTCGGTGGGGATCAGGGTGTGGTCGAGGTCAAACAGTGCCAGATTCATGGGCGGCGATTTTACATTAAGGTACACATGGCGGTTGGCGCGGCTTGGCGCGCCAGGACCATTTTGGGAGCGGATTTCGTGCCAGCTTCGGCGCGGATTCGCGATTTATTCGCGGAATTCCGCAAACATCTCGCGCAGCAGCGGCAGGGTGACCGCGCGCTTGCGCTCGAGCGAATACGTGTCCAGCGCGTCCAGCAGGGCCATCAGGCTGGGCATGTCGCGGTAATGCCGCGTGACCAGCCAGTGGGGGATTTCGGGCGATAACTGCAAGCCACGCTCGCGCGCGGCCTGCAGCAGGGCGGCCATCTTGTCGTCATCGGACAGCGAGGCCACCTGGTAGACCAGCCCCCAGCCGAGCCGGGTGCGCAGGTCTTCACGTACCGGCATGGCACGCGGCGCCAGGCCGCCCGCCACCACCAGCGCGGTGCGCACGTGGGCGCGCACCTCGTTATACAGCGAAAACACGGCGATCTGTCGCGCTTCGTCGAGCAATTCCACATCATCGACGGTGTAAAGCCGGCAGGACGGGTCGAAATTGAAGTCGGCGAGCGCGTGGTGCGGGCTCAGGTAGCGGCAGTTCAGGCCGGTATGGAGCGCCGCGTCGCACACTGCGTGCAGCAGGTGGGTGCGCCCCGAGCCGACCTCGCCCCACAGGTAGATCAGCCGGTCGTTGGCGTGTTCCTGGGCGATGGCGGCCGGCAGCTCGCGCAGGCGCTGCACCGGCTCCCGGTTCGAAGCCACGAAAAAGTTCTCGAACGTGGACGGCGGCGGGCTGCCGAGCTCGAGCGAAAGCTGCTTATGACGCGATGACATGACGTTTTCGTAACTTCCTACCTCGGTTCCATCAGTTTCTGTGGGCTTCAATCAGTTGCGATACAGATCGCTAGCCATGTAAACGCGCCGGATCTGCCGCGCGCCGACCAGCAGCACCGCACAGGTCGGCAGGGCCAGCAGCACGCCGAAGAAGCCAAACAACTGGCCGAATGCCAGCAGCGCGAAGATCACCACCAGCGGGTGCAGCCCGATGCGCTCGCCCACCAGGCGCGGCGTCAGGTAGAAGCTTTCCACGAACTGCCCGATGCCGTATACCACGGCCACGGCGCCCAGCCCGTACAAATTRCCGAATTGCAGCAGCGCAGCCAGGATCGCCAGCGCTAGCCCCAGCCCGAAACCGATGTACGGGATGAACACGGCCAGCCCGGTGAACACGCCCACCGGAACGCCCACCTCGAACCCGGCGATGGTCAGCCCGATCGAATAAAGTGCAGCAAGAATCACCATAACCAGGATCTGGCCGCGCAGGTACTGGGAAAGCAGCGCATCGGTCTCATTCGACAGCTCGCGCACCTTCGGCACCCAGCGGCGCGGCACCAGCCGCTCGATACGCCGCATGACCATATGCCAGTCCATCATCAGGTAATACATGACGATGGGGATGATGAACAGCATCCCGAACACGCTGATCAGGGCCGAGCCGGACACCTTCGCATAATTCAGCAGCACCT
Organism: Cupriavidus sp. KB_39; assembly: GCF_052114485.1. NCBI lineage: Bacteria > Pseudomonadati > Pseudomonadota > Betaproteobacteria > Burkholderiales > Burkholderiaceae > Cupriavidus > Cupriavidus sp. KB_39. The sequence continues at coordinate 80,795 of NZ_JBFREV010000003.1, read as the reverse complement.
GGAACAGGTCTTCCGGGCTCGCCGCGAAGCGGTCCTGGAGCATGTTGCGCAGGCCGGGGAAGTCAAAGCGCACGCGCACCCCCAGTTCTGCCAGGCGGGGCGACACCACATTGTTGAGCTTTTGCAACAGCAGCGGCACCTGCTCGCGGATCTGCGGGATCTCGCGCTGGAGCACGGCGATCAGCAGCAGCACCAGCAGCACCACGATAATGGTCAGCAGGCCGATCATCAGCGTCACGCCGATAAAGCGCGGCACGCGGCGGCGCTGCAGCCAGTCCACGCCCGGCGTGAGAATGTACGCAAAAATGAACGCGAACAGGAAGGGCGTGAGCACCGGCGCCAGCGCCACGATGGCGGCGAACAGGCCGGCGGCCACGACGATCCAGATCAGGATACGTTTGGAGTCTGGCGAGAGCAGGGGAGCGTTCATCGAAAGGGTCCGGAAACCGCCGGGCGGGGCACTTTGGCCGGTCTGGTGACCGGGTGTCGCCGCGAAACTGGTAGCCGGGAGCCTGTATCCGTTAAAATCGCGATTCTAACGGACTCGCGCCCGCCCTCCGTGGCGCCGGRCGCCGTAATCCACACTTTACCTCGTCAAAGACAAGCAGGATCTCATGAGCGCATCCCAGAACGCCGGCCAGGCAGGCCTTTCCTACCGCGATGCCGGTGTTGACATCGACGCCGGCGACGCGCTGGTAGACCGCATCAAGCCGTTCGCCAAGCGCACCATGCGTGAAGGCGTGATGGCCGGCATCGGCGGATTCGGCGCGCTGTTCGAACTCTCGAAGAAGTTCCAGGAGCCGGTGCTGGTGTCCGGCACGGACGGCGTGGGCACCAAGCTCAAGCTGGCCTTCCAGCTGAACCGCCATGACACCGTGGGCCAGGATCTGGTGGCGATGAGCGTCAACGACATCCTGGTGCAGGGCGCCGAGCCGCTGTTCTTCCTCGACTACTTCGCCTGCGGCAAGCTGGACGTGGACACGGCCGCTACCGTGATCCAGGGCATCGCYCATGGCTGCGAACTGGCCGGCTGCGCGCTGATCGGCGGCGAGACCGCCGAAATGCCGAGCATGTACCCGGACGGCGAGTACGACCTGGCCGGCTTCGCGGTGGGCGCGGTGGAAAAGCGCAAGATCATCGATGGCAGCACGATTATCCCGGGCGACGTGGTGCTGGGCCTGGCTTCGTCGGGCGCGCATTCGAACGGTTACTCGCTGGTGCGCAAGATCATCGACGTGGCCAAGCCGGACCTGAACGCCGACTTCCACGGCCAGCGCCTGCAGGACGCCATCATGGCGCCGACGCGCATCTACGTGAAGCCGCTGCTCTCGCTGATCGAGACGCTGCCGGTCAAGGGCATGGCCCACATCACCGGCGGCGGCCTGACCGAGAACGTGCCGCGCGTGCTGGCCGACAACGTCACCGCCGTGATCCAGAAGGATGCCTGGACGCTGCCGCCGCTGTTCCAGTGGCTCCAGGAGCAAGGCCGCGTGGCCGATGCGGAAATGCACCGCGTGTTCAACTGCGGCATCGGCATGGTCGTGATCGTGGCGAAGGAAGACGCCGAACGCGCGATCCGTCACCTCCAGGCGGCTGGCGAAGCCGTGTGGCAGATCGGCGAAATCCGCGAACGCGAGGAAGGCCAGGCTCAGACCGTGGTGGTCTGAGCGCGGTCCAATCCCTCGCAGGATGGCAAAACGCCCGATGGCAACATCGGGCGTTTTTGTTTTTGGGCTTGCTCGATGCAGGGGCGCAGGGCCTCAGGGCTGGCCGCCGAGCTTGGTCAGCGCATCCCCGGTCACGCGGCAGATGCGCCAGTCCGGCATCACGTTGGCGCCCATCGCCTGATAGAAATCGATCGACGGCTGGTTCCAGTCCAGCACCGACCATTCGAAGCGCCCGCAGCCGCGCGCCACGGCGATGCCGGCCAGATGGCGCAGCAGCGCCTTGCCCAGTCCGTGGCCGCGCCACGCGGGCTCCACGAACAGGTCTTCGAGGTACAGCCCCGGCTTGGCCAGAAAGGTCGAGAAATTGTGAAAGAACAGCGCGAAGCCGACTGCCTGCCTGCCGGCTGCCGTCTCCACCTCCACCAGCACCGCCTCGGCATGTGGGCGGTCGCCGAACAGCGCGGTCTGGATTTTTTCCGGCGTGGCTTCGACGAGATGGGTGAGCTTTTCATACTCGGCCAGCGCGGCGATCAGGCGAAATAGCGTGGTGCTGTCTSCGGGCTCGGCAGGGCGGATGGCGAAGGCGGTCATGGGAACGGTAGTAAGCGGCGAATGCGGGAATGAGTCGGGAATGCTACYCCAACATCCCAGCCAGCCGGGCCACCTGGGCCACGTAGTCCGGGGCGAGGCAGTCCACGCTGACGCGCTCGGGCGTGCTGCGCAGCCAGGTGAGCTGGCGCTTGCAGAGCTGGCGCGTGGCGGCGATGCCGCGTTCGCGCATGGTCGAGGCATCGCAGGCGCCGTCGAGGAACTCCCACACCTGCCGGTAGCCGACGCAGCGCATCGACGGCAGGCCGAGATGCAGGTCGCCGCGCGCGCGCAGCCGTTGCACCTCGTCGATCAGGCCGCCGGCCAGCATCGCATCGAATCTTTCCGAGATCCGCGYGTGCAACACCGCGCGATCCGACGGCTCCAGCGCAATCACGCGGTAGCGCGCATCGGCCGCGCCGGTGAAGGTGCGGGCATCAGCCTGGCGGGCCAGCAGCGCGGACATCGGCTGTCCGCTTAGTCGGAAAATCTCCAGCGCGCGCTGGATGCGCTGCGCATCGTTGGGCGCCAGCCGGGCGGCGGTCACCGGGTCTACCTCGGCCAGCATCGCGTGCAGCGCCGGCCAGCCGCGTTCGGCCGCCAGGGCGTCGAGTTCGGCGCGCAGCGTGGCGTCGGCCTGCGGCAGGTCGTTCAGGCCCTGCGTCAGCGCCTTGTAATAGAGCATGGTCCCGCCCACGATCAGCGGAGCCCGGCCGCGCGCGCGGATCTCGGCGATCAGCCGCTCGGCATCGGTCACGAACTGCGCGGCGGAGTAGCTGTCGACTGGATCGATGATGTCGATCAGATGGTGCGGCACGCTGGCCAGTTCGTCGCGCGTGGGTTTGGCGGTGCCGATGTCCATCTCGCGATAGACCAGCGCGGAGTCGAGGCTGATGATCTCCACCGGCGTGTGCGCGGCCAGCGCCAGCGCGGCGGCGGTCTTGCCGGAGGCGGTGGGGCCGAGCAGGCAGACGACCGGCGGCAGGGCGGAAGACAGCGGAGCGGAAGACAGCGCAGACATCGACAAACTGTTACTGGCCACGCAGGAACAGCCGGTCCAGCTCGGCCACAGTGAGCTGCACCCAGGTGGGGCGCCCGTGGTTGCATTGGTCGGCGCGCTCGGTCTGCTCCATCTGGCGCAGCAGCGCGTTCATCTCTTCCAGCGTGAGCTTGCGATTGGCGCGCACGGCGCTGTGGCAGGCCAGCGTGGCGAGCAGCTCGTTCTGGCGCTCGGCCAGCACGCGCGAGCCGCCATAGGACTGGAGGTCGCGCAGCACGTCGCGCGCGAGCGCCTCGGCATCGGCCTGCTTGAGCAGTGCGGGAATGGCACGCACGGCCAGCGTGGTCGGGGAGACCGGGGCGATGTCGAAACCGAGCAGGGTCAGCGTTTCCTGATGTTCCTCGGCCGCGCCGAWCTCGACCGGGCTGGCCGGCAGCGTGACCGGGATCAGCAGCGGCTGTACGGCTAGTTCACGCGCTTCGAGTGCCGTCTTGATCTGCTCGTACAGGATGCGTTCGTGCGCGGCATGCATGTCCACCAGCACCAGCCCGCGCGCGTTCTGCGCCAGCACGTAGATGCCGTGGAGCTGGGCCACCGCGTAGCCGAGCGGGTGATCGGCCTCGGCGCCGTCCGTATCGTGCTGGACGAAGGGCGAGGAGGTGCCCATCGGCAGGCGRTCGAGCAGGCTGGGCGGTTCGTCGGCCCGGGCGGCCTGGGCATCGGCCAGCCAGGCGGGCGGCTGCGYGGMYGGCTGCCAGGCGCGGCCGGCGCCATCGCCAGTGGCCTCGCGCACCATGCCGAGATAGGCCTGACGCGGCTGAGCGATGCCGAGTTCGGTCTGGCGGCCTGCGGAGTAGTTAACCCACTGCGGCGCCGCGCCGGGTACGCCGCCGGCCATGCCGCTGCCCCCGATCGGGCTTGCGTTCGGCATCATGGCGCCATCCGCTGCATCGGTATGCAGGCTGTCGCCCTGTTCGCCGGCCTGCCGCGCCAGGCAGCGCTGCACGGCGTGGTAGACGAACTGGTGCACCGCGCGGGATTCGCGGAAGCGCACCTCGATCTTCGACGGATGCACGTTCACATCGACCATTTCCGGCGGCAGGTCCAGGCACAGCACGTACGACGGGAAGCGGTCGCCATGCAGGACGTCCTGATAGGCGCTACGCACGGCGTGGTTGAGCAGCTTGTCGCGCACAAAACGGCCGTTGACGAAGAAGTACTGCTGGTCCGGCCGCCCCCGGGACGCCGTGGGCAGCCCCGCGAAGCCATAGAGGTGCAGCGTGCCGGCTTCCTCGTCCAGCGCSAGYCGGGCGCGTGCGAAGTCGGTGCCGAGCACCTGCGCGGTGCGCGTGGCCACGTCGCCGCCGTTCCAGTGCTCGAGCGGCTTGCCGTTGTGATGGACCGAAATTGTGACATCGGGCCGCGCCAGCGCCGCYCGCCGGATCATCTCCAGGCAGTGTCCCAGCTCGGTTTGTTCCGTTTTAAGGAACTTTCGGCGCGCTGGCGTGTTGAAGTACAGGTGCTGCACATCGACCATCGTGCCGACCCCGCCCGAGGCGGGCTGGAGATGGCCGGTGTCGGCGCTGACCTGGGTGGCATGGGCGGCATCGGCGGTGCGGCTGGTCAGCACGAGGTGCGAGACCGAGGCGATGGACGCGAGCGCCTCGCCCCGGAAGCCCAGCGTGAGCACCGACTCCAGTTCGTCGAGCGAGGCGATCTTGCTGGTGGCGTGGCGCGTCAGCGCGACGGGCAGTTCGTCGGCGGGAATGCCGCAGCCGTTGTCCGTGATGACCATGCGCCGCACGCCGCCTTCCTCGAGCCGGATGGCCAGCTGCGTGGCGCCGGCATCGAGTGCATTTTCGAGCAGTTCCTTGACCACCGAGGCGGGCCGTTCCACCACCTCGCCGGCGGCGATCTGGCTGATCAACTGGTCCGGCAGGGCGCGGATGGGGCGGCTGGGCTGGGTGGTGCGGAGGGCGTCGGCAGGCATGCGGCGATTATACGTGCGGCCGGACACCTTTTCGGCACACTTGGGCCGCCCGGGTGACGGACGCGCCCGGCGGCTCTTGTATCATGGGGACCTTCTTCTAGGGGATCAGTTTGGACACCGTATTGCAACTGCTGGACATGGTCCTGCACATCGACAAATTCCTCGGCCAGTTCGTTCAGGACTATGGCGTCTGGGTGTACGGCATCCTGTTCGCCATCGTCTTCGCCGAGACCGGCCTGGTGGTGCTGCCGTTCCTGCCCGGCGACTCCCTGCTGTTCATTGCCGGCGCCATGTGCGCCACCGGGGCGATGAACGAGTGGGTGCTTTGCGGCCTGCTGTTGGTGGCCGCGATCACGGGCAACACGGTCAACTACTTCGTGGGGAGCTGGATCGGGCCGAAGGTGTTCGACCACCAATGGCGCTTCCTGGACCAGAAGGCGCTGCGCAAGACGCACGACTTCTACGAGCGCCACGGTGGCAAGACGCTGGTGATGGCGCGTTTCATCCCGATCGTGCGGACTTTCGCGCCGTTCGTGGCGGGGGTGTCGCAGATGACGTTCGCGCGCTTCCAGATGTTCAACGTGCTTGGCGCGGTGGCCTGGGTCTGCGGACTGGTGTTCGCCGGCTACTTCTTCGGCAATTTGCCCTTCATCAAGCAGTACCTGAACCTGATCGTGCTGGCGGGCATTGGTGCGGCGGTGGTGCCGCTGGTGCTGGGCGGGCTGTGGAAGCTGGTACGCGGCAAGCCGCGCACCCGTGCGGATCTCAAGGACTGATGGGGATGAGCCCAGCGATTAGCTGAGGCTCCGGCTCATCATCCGCAGCGCCGGCATGCGGTCGCGGATCTGGGTCGTATCGGCCGCATCGGGACGGGCCTGGACGTAGGCTTCCAGGTCCTCCAGCGCCGGCCGGAAGCACTCCAGGTTGGCATACGCCAGCCCCCGATCGCGCACTTCCTCGATCGAATTCGGCAACAGGATCACCAGGCGGTTCTGCACCGCCAGCAGCCGTTGCCAGCGCGATTCCTGCAGGTAGATCGCCTTCAGGTTGCGCAGCAGGCGGGCGACGATCTCGCGGTGGCTCGCCACCTGCAGRAACAGCCCCAGCGGCACCTGGTTCGGGTCCGAAATCCCCTCCCGTTCGAGGTAGGGGTCCAGCATCTCCTGCAGTTGCTCCTTCGACAGCGTCTCCCCGGTGAGCGGGTCCAGCACCACCTCGCCGGCGGGGATGGTCATGCGCACGAGGAAATGATTCGGGAACGACACGCCCTTGAGCGGCAGCCCGATCTGCTGCCCCAACTCCATATAGAGCACGGCCAGCGTGATCGGAATGCCGCGCCGCTGGCGCAGCACCACGTTCAGGTAGGAATTGTCCGGATCGTAGTAGTCGTTGGCGTTGGCGCCGAAACCGAGATCGCGGTAGAAGAAATGATTGAGCAGGCGCAGGCGCTGGATGGCGGGCGTGCCCTCGGCAATCCGCCGCTTGAGCCGCAGCGCGAGTACGTCGAGGGAGGCCAGTTCGGCTTGGAGGTCGAGGTCCGGGTACGCGTCCTGGGCGATGGAGAGCGCGGTTTCCGTCAGCGGGATGCCGTTTTCGTCGGCCACGAGGCTGGCGAAGTAATCCAGGACTTTCGTGGATGTCATTGCGGGTTCCTGACTAGCCGGCGCGGCGCCGGAAGGCGGCGTAACGCAGCCCCATGATCCACAGTGTACCGAAGTAGACCACCGCCGCAAGTACCAGGCACGACGCCATCAGCGCGATGCGCGCAAGCGGCGTGGCGCCCATCGCCACCCAGTCGAAGTTCCGGGCGAACCACAGCAGCATGCCCGCCAGGATCAGCACCGCCGCGAGCAGCCGGGCGAGAAACAGGCCCCAGCCCGGGGCCGGCCGGTAGAAGCCGCGCCGGCGCAGGCCGAAGAACAGCAGCAGGGCGTTGACGGTGGCGCCGAAGCTGATCGACAGCGCCAGCCCGGCGTGGCCCAGCAGCGGCACGAAGACGTAGTTCGACGCCTGCGTGATGACCAGCACCAGCAGCGCGATCTTCACCGGCGTGCGGATGTCCTGCCGCGCGTAGAAGCCCGGCGTCAGGATCTTGATCAGGATCAGCGCCACCAGGCCGGTGCCGTACGACACCAGCGCCTGGCGCGTCATTTCCACCGCGTGGGCGTCGAACTTGCCGTAGTGGAACAGCACGGCCGTCAGCGGCGTGCCGAACACGAACAGGCCCACGGCGGCGGGCACGGCCAGCAGGAAGGTCAGGCGCAGGCCCCAGTCGAGCAGGCCCGAGTACTCCTCGCGGTCGTCCGTGGCGCTGGCGCGCGAGAGGCTCGGCAGCAGGATGGTGCCCAGCGCCACGCCCAGCAGCGCGGTCGGGAATTCCATCAGGCGGTCCGCATAGGTCAGGTACGAGACGCTGCCGGCGGCCAGGTGCGAGGCGATATTCGTGTTGATGATCAGGCTGATCTGCGCCACCGACACGGCCAGCAGCGCCGGCAGCATCTGACGGATCACGCGCCGCACGCCGGCGTCCGACCAGGCCGCGCGCAGGTTGAACGAGAGCCGCGGCATCACGCCGAGCCGGCGCAGCGCCGGCACCTGGATGACCAGCTGGAGCACGCCGCCCGCCAGCACGCCCCAGGCCTGGGCATAGATCGGCTGGCTCATGTGCGGGCCGACGAACAGCGCCGCCACGATCAGGCAAAGGTTCAGCAGCACCGGGGTGAAGGCCGGCACGGCGAAGTTGCGCCAGGTATTGAGGATGCCCGACGCCAGCGCCACCATCGAGATCAGGCCGATGTACGGGAACATGACGCGCGTCATGAACACTGCCGAGTTGTAGGTCTCGGAGTCGCCCCGGAAGCCGGTGGCCACCACCGTCATCACCACCGGGGCGCCGATCACGCCCAGCACGGACACCGCCACGAGCACCCAGGACATCACCGTGGCCACCGCGTCGATCAGGTGGTGGGTCTCGTCCGGCCCGCGCTTGCCGTGGTATTCGTTCAGGATCGGGACGAAAGCCTGCGAGAATGCGCCCTCGGCAAAGACCCGGCGTAGCAGGTTAGGTATGCGAAACGCCACATTGAAGGCGTCGGTCATGTCCGAGGCGCCGAAGGCCCGGGCAATCAGGATTTCGCGCACCAGCCCCGTGATGCGGGAGAGCATGGTCAGGCTGCTGATGGTGGCGAGCGCTTTGAGCAGGTTCAAGATGGGCCGTGAAAGTTGCTGCGGCGCCACGTATGAGGCGGGGGCCGGCTGGGAATGTGGCGGCTATTATACGGATCGGGCCGCGCGGCACGCCCAGGATGCGGCAGGTGCGTATCGGTCTTGCCCACCGTGCCGGCATGTGTGTATAATCGCCGATTCGCAAAGGACAGTCGCGTTCCGGATTCGTGTGTCAGAGCATCCCGGGTCGCACGATGTGACTTAATTGTTGCGTCCCAAATTATTGCGTCGCCCCGGGCGCGCATTCTGAATTCAGGAAGAAATTACATGGCAAATTCCGCACAAGCCCGCAAGCGCGCGCGCCAGGCCGTCGCCCAGAACGCTCACAACTCGAGCCTGCGTTCGCGTCTGCGCACCGCCGTCAAGGCCGTTCGCAAGGCAATCAACGCTGGTGACAAGGCCGCCGCTGCCGAGATCTTCAAGCAGTCGCAGACCGTGATCGACAGCATCGCCGACAAGAAGATCGTGCACAAGAACAAGGCTGCACGTCACAAGTCGCGCCTGTCGGCTGCCATCAAGTCGATGGCTGCCTGATTGCCGCACGGGCCGCTTCGGCGGTCCTGTAGCAGTCCGAGTGGTACCGCAGTGCGCCGGATCGGCATCGGTCCGGYATGAAAAAAGCTCGTCAATGCGACGAGCTTTTTTGCGTTCTGACGCCAGCTTGGCCCGGGTGTCCGGGCCGGGCAGGGATCTTCAGTCGTTCAGGAAGCAGGCTTCCACCACCTGGAGGTTGTTGTCGCGGGCGAAGTTGAGGACGAAGTCGAGCGCCTTCGGCTCGATGTCGCGCAGGCGGGTGTCGACCACCACGTTCTTCACGCCGGCCACGATCACGGGCCGCACATAGGGCGAGTAGGTCAGGCGGGGATCGCCAGTGTCGCCCTCGGGGCGAAATTGCGCCATCACGCCGCACAGCCGCTCCGCCCAATCGCTCGGTCGAAAGGTCTTGCCTTCCTTGGTGACGCCTTGGATGAAGTATTCGCGAACGTTGGGGGTGGTCATGGGACTGCGGGGATAAGACGGTGACTCGACGGTAAACCCGCTGGACGGGCGCCCGTTTGACGTGTCCGGCCGGCGATTGGTTCGCACGCATCCGGATGGGAGAGCGGGGCGCTTTGTCTGCGGGGGCACTTTTGATGCCGACGGCGGGCGGTGGCATGGGTATGCCGGGGCCCCGCGTGAATCAGCCAGTATTATATCTTATATAAGACCTGCGCATAGGGGCGAATCCTGTCGGGAAGCTGTCAGCGCGAGCATGCGGGCCGATCTGCCCGGGCTCGCCAAAGCTGGAATAATCCCTTATGATTCTTGCAATTACATTGCGTAAGCGACGCGAAAGGCGGCTCCGCGACACGCTCCGACCCTCAGGGACAGCCAGTACCGGCTTCCGGGTTGCGTGTCCTGATCGAGCYGCCTTCTTTGTTTTATGAGCCCAACCCCGATCAAGCATTACCTCCAGTTCAGCGATTTCGGACCCGAAGAGTACGAATACCTGCTGGACCGCGCGCGGATCCTCAAGGCCAAGTTCAAGAACTACGAGACATGGCACCCGCTGCACGACCGCACGCTGGCCATGATCTTCGAGAAGAATTCCACGCGCACGCGCCTGTCGTTCGAAGCCGGCATCCACCAGCTCGGCGGCCATGCGGTGTTCCTGAACACGCGTGACTCCCAGCTGGGCCGCGGCGAGCCGATCGAGGACGCCGCGCAGGTGATCTCGCGCATGGTCGACATCATCATGATCCGCACGTTCGGCCAGGAGATCCTGGAGCGTTTTGCCGCGCATTCGCGCGTGCCGGTCATCAACGGGCTCACCAACGAATACCACCCGTGCCAGGTGCTGGCCGATATCTTCACCTACATCGAGCAGCGCGGCAGCATTGCCGGCAAGACGGTGGCGTGGATCGGCGATGCCAACAACATGGCGTACACCTGGATCCAGGCCGCCGAGCGCCTGGGTTTCACGTTCCATTTCTCGGCGCCGCCGGGATACCAGCTCGATCCGGCCATGGTGCCGGCCACGGCCGCACACCTCGTCAAGGTGTTCGATAATCCGCTCGATGCCTGCCAGGGCGCGCACCTGGTGACCACCGATGTCTGGACCAGCATGGGCTTCGAGGCCGAGAACGACGTGCGCAAGCGCGCGTTCCAGGACTGGATGGTGACCACGGCGATGATGGACCGCGCCACCGATGACGCGCTGTTCATGCACTGCCTGCCCGCCCACCGTGGCGAGGAAGTGGAAGCGGCGGTCATCGACGGCCCGCGCAGCGTGGTCTGGGAGGAAGCCGAGAACCGCCTCCACGTGCAGAAGGCGCTGATGGAATTCCTGCTCTGCGGCCGCTACTGAACACCGCGCCACACCCGACGAAATGGGGCCTGCAAGGGCCCCGTTTTTACGTCCAAATCCCTGAGGAGAATGAACAAATGAGTCAGTTCGACAATGTTTCCGTCGTCAAGAAGGCCAACCTGTACTTCGACGGCAAGTGCGTGAGCCACACGGTGGTGTTTCCCGATGGCACGCGCAAGACGCTGGGCGTGATCTTCCCGGCCACGCTGAACTTCAATACCGGCGCGCCGGAGATCATGGAGATCAACGGCGGTAGCTGCCGCGTGCGTCTGGCCGGTTCGGAGGAATGGAAGACCTATGCTGCGGGCCAGCAGTTCGACGTGCCAGGCAACAGCAATTTCGATATCGAAGTGACCGAGACGCTGGACTACGTCTGCCACTTTGGCTGATTTGCCGGGGTGAGGGGGCCGCGCAGCGGCCTCAGAGGATCACCGGCTCCGGCTCGATCCGCACGCCGAAACGCGCCTGGACCGTATCGACGATGCGGTCCGCCAGCTTCAGCAGCGCGGCACCCGTGCCGCCGCCGTGGTGTACCAGCACCAGCGCCTGTTTACCGTAGACGCCCACCGGGCCGTCGTCCAACCCCTTGAACCCGCACTGATCGATCAGCCAGCCCGCCGCGAGCTTGTAGCCGCCATCGGGCTGTGGATAACTGACCAGCGACGGGTGCGCGGCCAGCAGCGCGTTGCGCAGCGCGGCATCGACCACAGGATTCTTGAAGAAACTGCCAGCGTTGCCGATCTTGGCCGGGTCCGGCAGCTTGCGCGAGCGAATGGCCACCACGGCATCGCGGACCCGGGCCGCATCGGGCGCCGCCACGGGGTCCAACTCGCGCGCCAGTTCGCCATAGTTGAGCACCGGCACCCATGCCTTCGGCAGGCGCAGCGTGACGGCGGTGATCAGGTAGCGCTCGCGCCCCTCGCGCTTGAACAGGCTGTCCCGGTAGCCGAATGCGCACTGTTCGCGATCCAGGGTGACGAAGACGCCAGTCTGGCGGTCATAGGCGCGCAGGCTGGCGAAGCGCTCGCGCAACTCCACGCCATAGGCGCCGATGTTCTGGATCGGCGCCGCGCCGGCCGTGCCGGGGATCAGGGCGAGGTTTTCCAGCCCGGGGTGGCCGTCCGCGATGGTGCGGCCCACCAGCCCGTGCCAGTTCTCGCCGGCGCCGGCGGTGACCAGCCAGTCGTCGCCGTCTTCCGCCACCGCGTAGCCGGGAATTTCCATCAGCAGCACCAGCGCGTCGAGGTCGCCAGTCAGCACCACGTTGCTGCCGCCGCCCAGCACCACCAGCGGCASGCCCTGCGCGCGCGGGTCGGCCAGCGCGGCCAGCAGGTCGGCTTCGGAGCGAATGTGGGCCGCGAGGCGCGCCCGGACATCGAAACCGAATGTATTGTGCCGGCGCAGGGGATAGAATTCGTGGAAATCTGCCATCAAGGGAAGGGTTTGCGGCCGCCGCGGCGGGCGACCCGGACTGCGGGGTAGGCCCGATTATACGTAGGAGAATCGAAAATGCCGTCGTTCGACGTAGTGTGTGAAGCCAATATGGTGGAAGTGAAGAACGCCGTGGAGCAGTCCAACAAGGAAATCTCCACGCGCTTCGACTTCAAGGGCTCCGACGCCCGTGTGGAGCAGAAGGAAGGCGAGCTGACCGCGTTTGCCGACGATGACTTCAAGCTCGGCCAGGTCAAGGACGTACTCATCAACAAGATGGCCAAGCGCAACGTGGACGTGCGCTTCCTCGACTACGGCAAGACCGAGAAGATGAGCGGCGACAAGCTCAAGCAGGTCATCACGATCAAGAAGGGCGTGACTGGCGACCTGGCCAAGAAGATCGTCCGCATGATCAAGGACAGCAAGATCAAGGTGCAGGCCAGCATCCAGGGCGACGCCGTGCGCGTCTCCGGCACCAAGCGCGACGACCTGCAGTCGGTGATCGCGCTGCTGCGCAAGGATGTTTCCGACGCGCCGCTGGACTTCAACAACTTCCGCGACTAAGCGCCCGCCGGCGCGGCGGCMTGCGCCGCGCCGAGACCTGTCTTATTGCGCCTGCCGCGCCTGCTGCGGCAGGCCGCCAATCTTCGCGCCCGGCTTGATGCCCTTCTGCGCGAACCATCCCTTGTTCATCTCGAGCGCATAGCGCACCGCCGCGCGCGGGCAGTGGTTGTCTTCGCTCTGCGGGGCCATGTCCTCGATGTTCACGATGCTGCCGTCGTCGGCCAGGAAGGCGATCGAGAGCGGCAGGTTCGTGTTCTTCATCCAGAAGCAGTGACCCGCCTTCTCATCGAAGACGAACAGCATGCCGGCGTTGGCGGGCATGGTCTTGCGATACATCAGGCCACGCTCGCGCGCCTCCGGGGAGGCGGCCACTTCGGCCTGGATGGCATACATGCCGGCCGTCAGCGGGATCACGGGCAGCGCGGCCTGCGCCTGGGCGAGGCTGGCGAAGGACGTCAGCGCGGCGGCGCCGGCGGCCAGCAGAATCTTGGGCACGAGTTGCATGGCTTGGGAGAGGATTTGGATGTTCGACCGCCGAGAGCATAGCGCAGCCCGGCGCCACCGCGCTTGCGCGGACACATCGGCGCAAGAAAAAAGGCAGGCCGCCGATGCGCGCCTGCCTTTCCGAGGGGCGGCGCGCCGGGCTTGCGCCGGGCCGCCGCAGCACCGCCCTTACTGGGTGGTGGTTGCCGAAGCTGCCTTCTTGGTGGAGGCGTGCTTCGTGTGCTTTTTCTTGCTGGTCTTCGCGGGCTTGGTGGCTTCCTTGGCGGCCGGTGCAGCGTCCGTGGCGGGAGCGGCCGGAGCCTGGGCAAACGCGCCAGTGGCGAACAGTCCGACAACCAGGGCAGCGATCAGTTTTTTCATTGCGAGTACCTCAAAGTGGGTTCTGCGTAGGGAAATCGACGGGACCGTGGCTGTCCCGTCTGCCCTCTGAAACGGCGCGCGCAATCGCGCCGTTGACGTCGCGCTTGTCACTATTTGTAACGGCGCCTTACCGGTGGACGAGCCTGCGGGCGAGGGGATGGCCTTGGCGACGACTGCGGCAGGCCGAGCACGGCCGGGTCGATCTCGCACCAGGCGCCAGGCGCCAGTCCCAGCTCGGGCAAGGCCAGCGCGCCGATGCCCACGCGCACCAGCCGCAGCGTGGGAAACCCCACGGCGGCGGTCATCCGCCTGACCTGGCGATTCTTGCCCTCGCGGATCTGCAATTCCACCCAGGTGGTGGGGATGGCCGCGCGGAACCGGATTGGCGGATCGCGGGTCCAGAGCCAGTTGGGTTCGTCGACGATGCGCGCCGAGGCGGGCAGCGTGCGGAAATCGCCAAGATCGACGCCGGCGCGCAGCGTGGCCAGCGCGGCGGCATCCGGCACCCCTTCGACCTGCGCCAGGTAGGTCTTGGCCAGCTTGTGGTGCGGGTCCGCGATGCGGGCCTGGAGCGCGCCATCATCGGTCAGCAGCAGCAGGCCCTCGCTGTCGGCATCCAGCCGGCCGGCCGGATAGACGCCGGGCACGCGCACGCAGTCGGCCAGCGTCGGCCGCGTAGGGTGCGCGGAGAACTGGCTCATCGTGTTGAACGGCTTGTTCAGGGCAATCAAGGTCATGGGCGCGAAGTATGCCAGCGCGGGCGGACTGCGGACAGCGGCCCGATTTGGCGAATCCCAAATCCATGTTGCATAATAATAAGACTAGTCTTATGTCTTATATAAGACTCATTTGACAATATCCATGCGAACCGAGCAGCGAGGCGGGCTTCCCCTCTACAATGCCTCGCATCAGTCACGCATTGGCGTTGCCGGGCACCGGCCGGGCAGCGGACACAACCCGCAAGTGGAGACGTTCATGTACCAGCACATCAAGGTCCCGGCAGGCGAGAAGATCACGGTCAACGCCGACTCCTCGCTCAACGTGCCGGACAATCCCATCATTCCGTATATCGAGGGCGACGGCACGGGTGTGGATATCACCCCGGTGATGCTCAAGGTGGTGGACGCAGCCGTGGAAAAGGCCTACGGCGGCAAGCGCAAGCTGGCCTGGATGGAGATCTACGCCGGCGAGAAGTCCACGCGCCTCTACGGCCCGGACGTGTGGCTGCCGGACGAGACGTTGCAGGTGGTGAAGGACTACGTGGTGTCGATCAAGGGTCCGCTGACCACGCCGGTGGGCGGCGGCATCCGCTCCCTGAACGTGGCGCTGCGCCAGCAGCTCGACCTTTACGTCTGCCTGCGCCCGGTACGCTACTTCAAGGGCGTGCCCTCGCCGGTGCGCGAGCCGGAGAAGATCGACATGGTGATCTTCCGCGAGAATTCGGAAGATATCTATGCCGGCATCGAGTGGGAGGCTGGCAGCGAAGGCGCCAAGAAGCTGATCAAGTTCCTGCAGGACGAGATGGGCGTCAAGAAAATCCGATTCCCGGAGACGTCGGGCATCGGCGTGAAGCCGGTTTCGCGCGAGGGCACGCAGCGGCTGGTGCGCAAGGCGATCCAGTATGCAATCGACAACGACAAGCCGTCGGTCACGCTGGTGCACAAGGGCAACATCATGAAGTTCACCGAGGGTGGCTTCCGTGACTGGGGCTATGAGCTGGCGCTGCAGGAATTCGGCGCGGAGCTGGTCGACGGCGGCCCGTGGTGCAAACTGAAGAATCCGAAGACGGGCCGCGATATCGTCATCAAGGACGCGATTGCCGATGCCTTCCTGCAGCAGATCCTGCTGCGTCCGGCCGAGTATTCGGTCATCGCCACGCTGAACCTGAACGGCGATTATGTCTCTGACGCGCTGGCGGCCCAGGTGGGCGGCATCGGCATTGCGCCGGGCGCGAATATGTCCGACACCGTGGCCATGTTCGAAGCCACCCACGGCACTGCGCCGAAATATGCCGGCAAGGATTATGTGAATCCAGGCTCGGAAATCCTCTCGGCAGAAATGATGCTGCGCCACATGGGCTGGACCGAAGCGGCCGACCTGATCATCCGGTCGATGGAAAAATCGATCCAGTCGAAAAAGGTGACCTACGACTTCGCGCGGCTGCTGGAAGGCGCCACGCAGGTGTCCTGCTCGGGGTTCGGACAGGTGATGATCGACAATATGTAAGGGCGGTTCCGGCCTCACTGGCCGAAGTCGAAGACAAAACCCCGGTGGCTGAAAGGCCGCCGGGGTTTTTTGTTGGATTGCGGGTACCCCTTACTGACTCAATCCAATCGTCCGCCCATTCAACGGCTGTACCGGCCGGGCGTTCATTGGATAAAGCGCCTTGAATGCCGCGATCTGCGCCGCCGAGATTCCTACCGGCTGCTTTATCACGTGCCACAGCACGCCCTCGCTGCATGGCGGCGTGGTCAAGCTGCCGGTGTAGGCAAAATAGGTGCGATCCTTCGGCAGCAATGCCTCCGGGTTCAACGTGCCAGCCAGTTTCACCGGCTCGGCGCCGTGGGCCGGCATGGACGAGAAAACCTGTTCGATGATTGGATTGGCGCCGCCCTCCTCGAATAGCACGGCCACGACGGCGAGTTGCCCGGTACTGTTCATATGGACCATGTGCGCGACCATCGGATAGGTCTTGCCGTCGATGACCTCTTCGCTCGGGGTATGGAAGTGGAACTGGATGAGTTCGTAGTCGCCCGAAGGCAGGTGCGCCTTGCTGCCGCTCTCTGGCCGGACGGCGATGGTGTGGCCGTTGTTGAGCACCTTGGCACTGCCGGCGGCGTACGCGAAGCGGATCGGCTTGAACCCGCCGGGCACGGCACCGCGGATGTCAATCGGCGATTGTTCCTTGCCGAGCTTGCAAGTCGCGTATTCGGCGTCCAGGTCGCCCCAGGCGGGGCTTTCGTAGGTCCACGGTGCGTGATGCGGCGCTGCCGCAATCGCGCTCAAGGCGCACGTGGATAAGAGGGCGGCGGACAGCAACTGTTTCATGTGAAATTCCGTTTCTGAGGGGCGCGGCGCGCAGTCTACCGGCTCGCGTGCCGGACCAGAACGTCAAGACGGTATTTTCAGAAATGCACGATGTGCATGCCGCCGCGCYATATGCATTGCACCGCGACATGGACCCTTCTGGCGATTGACCTCGCCATCCGCTACAACATCAGAACTCAGTGTTTTACGAGGAGACCTTCATGGATGACCCGTTTGGAAGACGCGCGCTCGGGGCGGCGCTCTTCTACAAGGATCCGCTGACCGCGCTCGACTGGCTCGAACGCGCGTTTGGCTTCGAGCGCGTGATGGTGATTACCGACAAGGAGGGCCATCTCGTGCATTCGGAGATGCGCTATCGCGACAGTTACCTGATGGTGGGGAGCGAGTGGGCCGACTACACGGCCAGCCCGGCGTCGGTTGGCGGCAAGAACACGCAGGCGGTGCACGTGCACATGCCGGACGGTCTCGACGACCATTGCGAGCGGGCGCGCGCCGCCGGCGCGGTGATCGTGCGCGAGCCGGAAGACCAGTTCTACGGCGATCGCGTCTATTCGGCGCGCGACCCGGAGGGCCATGTCTGGAGTTTCGGGCAGTCGGTGCGCAAGGTCAGCCGCGAGGCGGCCGAGCTGTCCAGCGGGCTGAATATCGAGGGGTGGACTGGCTGACGCATGCCGCGCCGACCGTGCAAAACAAGAAGCCCGGTTTTCACCGGGCTTCTTGTTGGATGCGTGGCGTGTCGCTTGTGAACCGCTACTGCAGCGTGCCGCGCTGGCGGACCAGCGTGGCACAGGATCCCGTTCCGGGGGAGCGCGTCCCCCCGCATCCGTTTGACCGCCGCGGCTCTGAGGCCCGTACGGTCGCGGCGCGACTTTTACTGCGCGTCCTGGATATTCGTGGCCTGCTTGCCCTTAGGGCCCTGCACCACCTCGAACTCCACGCGCTGGCCTTCCTTCAGCGTCTTGAAACCCGCCATCTGGATTGCCGAAAAGTGCGCAAACAGTTCTTCCTCGCCATCGTCCGGCTTGATAAAACCGAAACCCTTGGCGTCATTGAACCATTTGACGATACCGCTAGCCATAAACTCCCCCAACGAAAAAACAGATTTTCAAGCGGGGAAACCTGTGGCCAGCCGCATGACGCCGGCGCGCCCGCCGGGCCGATCCTTGTCGGATTCGGCCGGTGGAATCGCCGGGTCTTGTGGAGCGCGTGGCAAGACATTGCGATCCGCCTGATAATCAGGTGGAAAACGTCGTGCCGACGCCGGTCGTGGGCCTCCCTGCTCACGGAATCATCCGGGCCGGCCTTGTACGTTTGGCTCGCCGGTCGGGCCTGGATGTGCGACCGATTTTTCTGGCAAACCACCATACTGTCAAGCTGGCAGATTCCCCACTCGGCGTAGGGTGTGGCGGGATTGAAACGGCGCGGAATGGTACCTTTGCGACAGGCGTGCAGCCTGCCCGAAGGCCGGGCGCGCCGTGCACCACGGACGTGCGGCGTAAGTCGTTTGCGGCATTTCCGTGCGTTCGGACACGTTGGAACTTTCCGAAGGTGTGGCCCTTGAATACGTGGCCATTTCCCCAAATTGCAGACTTGTGAGTAAGGGTTAGAATAAAGCCATGGCGACACGGCTGGCGAATACCCCACAACGCGAGACAGGCACCGTCATCGAACGGAAGGAGCAACAGCTCAAACCCCCGGCGATGTACAAGGTGGTCCTGCTCAACGACGACTACACACCGATGGAGTTCGTCGTGATGATCCTGCAGCAGTATTTCAGCAGGGACCGGGAAACGGCGACGCAGATCATGCTCACCGTCCACCGGGAAGGCAAGGGCGTTTGCGGTATCTACACGCGGGATATCGCGGCGACCAAGGTCGAGCTTGTATCAACCCATGCGCGGCAGGCGGGCCACCCGTTGCAGTGCGTGATGGAGGAAGCATGATTGCGCAAGAATTGGAAGTAAGCCTGCACATGGCTTTTGTCGAAGCCCGCCAGGCGCGCCACGAGTTCATTACCGTGGAACACCTGCTGCTGGCGTTGCTCGACAACCCGACGGCAGCCGAAGTGCTGCGCGCGTGCGCAGCCAATATCGAGGACTTGCGCACCAGCCTGAAGAACTTCATTGCCGATAACACCCCAGTCGTACCGGGGTCGGACGAGGTGGACACGCAACCCACGCTGGGCTTCCAGCGGGTGATCCAGCGCGCCATCATGCACGTGCAGTCCACGTCCAACGGCAAGAAGGAAGTCACTGGCGCCAATGTTCTGGTGGCTATCTTCGGCGAAAAGGACTCACATGCGGTCTACTACCTGCAACAGCAGGGAGTGACGCGCCTCGATGTCGTCAATTTCATCAGCCACGGCATCCGCAAGGACCAGTCCGAGCCGGCCAAGCACGGCGAGGGTAATGCCGAGGGCGAGGGTGGCGACGGCAAGGAAAGTCCGCTCGAGCAGTACACCCAGAACCTGAACGCCCTGGCCAAGGCCGGCAAGATCGATCCACTGATTGGCCGGGATTCCGAGGTGGAGCGCGTGGTGCAGGTGCTGTGCCGCCGACGCAAGAACAACCCGCTGCTGGTGGGCGAGGCTGGCGTGGGCAAGACCGCCATCGCCGAGGGTCTGGCGTGGCGCATCACCAAGAACGAGGTGCCYGACATCCTGGAAAAGGCTGTGGTGTACTCGCTCGACATGGGCGCGCTGCTGGCCGGCACCAAGTATCGGGGCGATTTCGAACAACGCCTGAAGGGCGTGCTGAAGTCGCTCAAGGACAATCCGAACGCGATCCTGTTCATCGACGAAATCCACACGCTGATCGGCGCAGGCGCCGCCTCGGGCGGCACGCTGGACGCCAGCAACCTGCTCAAGCCGGCGCTGTCGTCTGGGGCGCTCAAGTGCGTCGGTGCGACCACGTTCACCGAATATCGCGGCATTTTCGAGAAAGATGCGGCCTTGTCGCGTCGTTTCCAGAAGATCGACGTGGTCGAGCCCTCGGTAGAYCAGACCGTGCAGATCCTGCGTGGCCTGAAGTCKCGSTTCGAGGAGCACCACGGCGTCAAGTACGCCGCCGCGGCACTGACTGCTGCAGCCGAACTGTCGGCGCGCTTCATCACCGACCGTCATCTGCCGGACAAGGCSATTGATGTGATCGATGAGGCAGGTGCTGCGCAGCGCATCCTGCCGAAGTCGAAGCAGAAGAAGACCATTGGCAAGGGCGAGATCGAGGACATCGTCTCGCGCATCGCGCGGATCCCGCCGCAGAGCGTGAACCAGGACGATCGCAGCAAGCTGCAGACGCTGGATCGCGACCTGAAGTCGGTGGTGTTCGGGCAAGACCCGGCCATCGAGGCGCTGTCGTCGGCCATCAAGATGTCGCGGGCTGGCCTGGGCAAGACGGACAAGCCGATCGGCTCGTTCCTGTTCTCGGGCCCGACCGGCGTCGGCAAGACCGAAGTCGCCAAGCAGCTCGCCTTCATCATGGGCATCGAGTTGCTCCGCTTCGACATGTCCGAATACATGGAGCGCCACGCGGTCAGCCGCCTGATCGGTGCGCCTCCGGGCTATGTCGGCTTCGATCAGGGTGGTTTGCTGACCGAGGCGGTGACGAAGAAGCCGCACTGCGTGCTGCTGCTCGATGAGATCGAAAAGGCRCATCCGGATATTTTCAATATCCTGCTGCAGGTGATGGACCATGGGGCGCTGACCGATAACAACGGCCGGCGCGCTGACTTCCGCAACGTGATCATCATCATGACCACGAACGCGGGGGCGGAGACCATGAACCGCGCCACGATCGGCTTCACGAGCGCGCGCGAGCAGGGCGACGAAATGGCGGACATCAAGCGTATGTTCACGCCGGAGTTCCGCAACCGCCTGGACGCGACCATCAGCTTCCGTTCGCTGGATGAGGAAATCATCCTGCGCGTGGTGGACAAGTTCCTGATGCAACTGGAAGAGCAGTTGCACGAGAAGAAGGTGGAAGCGAGCTTCACCGAGACCCTRCGCAAGTTCCTGGCCAAGAAGGGYTTCGATCCGCTGATGGGTGCGCGGCCGATGCAGCGCCTGATCCAGGACATGATCCGCAAGGCACTTGCCGACGAACTGCTGTTCGGCAAGCTGGTGACCGGCGGCAAGGTGGTCGTGGACCTGGACGAGGGCGATCAGATCAAGCTGACGTTCTCCGAGGCCGATCCGGAACCGCCGGAGGCACCGGAAAGCGAACAGCGCGCCGAGGCCTGAACCTGACGAGGCGTTGCGGGCCGGCCTCAGTGCCGGCCCGTTTGTTCCTGGATTGTTCCATTTCTGGGCGATCAACGATGCCCGCGCCAGCAACGTGGGCGATCATCGGGCAAAATAGAGGGTGGCGGCGTGCCGCCCTTTCTTTTTTGTACGCGGTCGGTTGACCGCCCAGCCTGAGTTATCGATGTCTTCTCCCGAACGCGCGCGGCTCCGCCGCCTGCTGCTCAAGACGCTGCCGATGGGGGCCATGCCCGCGTCCCTGGCGTCCTTCGCTGCCGTGACCCATGCCGACACCGGTATCGGCAACCGGCCGATTGCGATGGTGTTGCCGTTCCCACCGGGTGGCAGCGTGGACATCGTCGCGCGCCAGCTGCAACCGGGGCTGAAGACTGGCCTCGGCCAGACCGTCGTGGTCGACAACAAGCCCGGCGCGGGCGGCCTGATCGCCAGCAGCACCGTGGCGCGCGCCAAGCCGGACGGCACGACGCTGCTGATGGCGTTCGATACGCACGCGATCAACCCATTTGCGTACAAGAACCTCCCGTACGACACCTTCAAAGACTTCACGCCGATTACCCAGTTGGTGCGTTTTCCGCTGGTCATTGCCGCGAACCCGGGCGTGGGTGCATCGAACGTCAAGGAATTGATCGAGCTGGCCAAGGCCAAGCCGGGCGGCATCCGCTACGCCTCGTCGGGCATCGGCAGCCTGAATCAGCTTGCCGCCGAGGCGCTGGCCACCGAGGCSGGCGTGCAGTTCCTCCACGTGCCCTACAAGGGCGGCGGCCCTGCCGTGCAGGCCGTGCTGGCGGGCGAGGTGGACGTGTTCTTCAGCAGCTTCGCGGCAGTGCAGGCGCACGTCGCGGCCAAGACCATCAAGGTGCTTGGCGTGACTGGCACGAGCCGCATCCGCCAGTTGCCGCAGGTGCCGACCGTGGCCGAGCAGGGCTTCAAGGGCTTCGAGGCCTATTCGTGGATCGGCGTGTTCGGCCCGGCCGGCATGCAGCCCGCCACGGTGATGCGACTGCACGACGCGTTGGCGGAATCGATCCGTCAGCCCAAGGTGGTCGAGGCGCTGTCGGCACAGGGGTTCGAGATCGCCGTGGGTACGCCGGCGGACCTCGGCAACCTGGTGCGGCACGAGCACGACAAATGGCAGGCCGTGGCCCGCAAGGCCAATATCCAGTTCGAATAAGCGATGACGGCTGTCTCCGAACCGTTCGATCACGCCGTGGTGGTCTGCGGCGATCTTGATGCCGCCGCCGCCAATTGGCGTGCACTCGGCTTCACATTGACCCCGCGCGGCTATCACACGCTTGGTTCGCAGAACCACTGCATCATGCTGGCGCGCGATTATCTCGAGCTGCTCCACGTGACCGCGCCGAGCCCGAGCCGCCAGTATTACTGGGACGCCCAGCAGCGCGGCGACGGTTGCGCGGCGATGTCCTGCAAGAGTCGCGATGCGTTTGCCACGGCGGCACGACTGCGTGCGGCGGGCTACAAGACATCCGATCCGATCGAATTCTCTCGGCCGGTGCGGCTGGACGATGGTTCGGAGCATCCGGCCACCTTCCGCGTGACGGCCCTCGACGACGCCCCCGGCGCGCGTTACTTCGTCTGCGAGCACCGCACGCCCGAGCTGCTGTGGCGTCCGGAATGGCTGGCGCACGCAAACGGCGCCACCGCCATCGAGGCAGCCTACTTGGTTGTGGAAGCGGGGCAGGTGGGGGCGGCGGCTGCCGCCTATGTGGAGATCACGGCCGGCAAGCTGATTGCCGCCGATGATCGCGTCGCGCGCATCGCGGTGGATGGCGCCGAACTGGTTATCTCGACGGCCGACGCGCTCGCCGAGGTGACGGGTACGCTACAAATCACCGCCGAATCGACGGGCTATGCCGCGATCCGGCTCAGGACCTCGGATCTGGCGAAAGCGCGCACTTACTGGGGCACGCAGTCGATTGCCACCGTGGACCTTGGCCCGCAGGCCACACTGATCCCGGCGGCCAGCGCCAACGGCGTGGCGCTGATCTTCGCGCAGGCCTGATCGAGCCTTACAGGTTCGGCGCTCAGCCGGCCTTGGCGTGATGCACGCCGGTCGAGCCGAAGCCGCCCGCGCCGCGGGCGGTGTCCGCCGAGAACTCGGTCACGGTCGTGAATACGGGCCGCAGCACCGGCACGAACATCATCTGGGCGATGCGCTCGCCGGGCTGGATCACGATCGGCTCGGTGCCGGGCGCATTGCGATTCCACACACTCACCATGATTTGGCCTTGGTAATCGGCGTCGATCACCCCGATCGTATTGCCGAGCACGAGACCTTTCTTATGTCCCAGGCCCGAACGCGGCACGATGGTGGCGGCCATGTACGGATTGCCCATGTGCACGGCGATGCCGGCCGGCACCAGTTGCGCGGCGGTGCCGGGGGCGATGCTGACCGGGCCGTCCACGCAAGCATGCAGGTCGATGGCGGCGGCCATGTCGCTCTGGTAGGCCGGCAGGCCCCAGTCATTGAGGCGGGTGTCCAGGACCTTGATTTCRACGGCGGGGTTCAGGGGTGCGGTCATGTGCAAATCCGGGTAGTTGGCTCAGGAAAGAGCCAGGAAAGTATCTTAAGAAGGCGGGATGGGATGATACCGCGCGTGCGCGGCTCAGCCGRCCGACGCGCCGRAGAGGTCGAACGCCTCGGCGAGCAACTGGTAGGTGCGCAGCCGCGCCGCGTACGAAGCCGTCACGCTCAGCACCACCAGCTCATCGGCCGCGAAGCGCTCGCGCAACGCCAGCATGCGCTCGGCCACCACCTCGGGCGTGCCGCAGATGGTGCGCGGACGTTCGCGCTCGATGATCATGCGATCGCGCTCGCTCGGCGTGAAATCGGCCGCCTGGGCCAGCGAGGGGATCGGCGCGTTGACGCCATACGCCATCTGCAGGCGGCGGATGTCCACGGCGCGCTCCAGTTCTGCCGCTTCCGCCTCGGTATCGGCGCAGATCACGAAGACCGCCGCCGCGCTGTAGGGGGCATCCTCATAGCCGGGTTCGAAGCCGGCCCGGTACTGCTGCGCCACGGCGTGCCCGCCATGGGCATTGATGAAGTGGGCGAAGGCAAAGCGGAGGCCGAGCTTGGCGGCCAGCGCGCCGCCGAAATCGCTTGAGCCGAGCACCCAGAGTTCGGGCCGGGTGCCGATGGCCGGCTGCAGCAGCACGCCTTCGGCCACGTGGCCGGGCGGCACCTCGCCGCGCAGCAGCCAGGCCAGGTCCTGCACCTGCTGGGGAAACTGGTCGCCCCGGTTGTACTGGCCCATGGACACGGCCTGCGCCGTGCGCATGTCGCCGCCGGGCGCGCGGCCCACGCCCAGATCGATCCGGTTCGGGAACAGGCCTTCGAGCATGCGGAACTGCTCGGCCACCTTGAAGGGGCTGTAGTAGGGCAGCATCACGCCGCCCGAGCCGAGCCGGATACGGTTTGTCACACTGCCGAGCCGCGCCAGCATGACCTCGGGCGCCGGGTTGCACACGCCCTGCAGGCCATGGTGCTCGGCGCACCAGTAGCGGGTGTAGCCGAGGTCGTCGGCGAGTTGGGCCAGTTCGACGGTGGCGGCCAGCGCGTCGCGCGCGCTGTAGCCGGCAATCACCGGGCTCTGGTCGAGCACGGACAGGCGCAATTTGGGACGATTCACAGCAGTCATGCTTACGAAGGCTCAGACGGGTTTGCGCGGCAGGCGTTGGCCGATGGCGGCCACGAGGTCGCGTGCGAGCGAGAGCTTGTCCGCGCGCGGCAGCCGGGTCATGCCGCCCGCATCGAACAGCACGATCTCGTTGTCGTCCATACCGAAGGTGTGGTGGCCGATGTTGCCCACCAGCAGCGGCACGCCCTTGCGCTGGCGCTTCTGCTCGCCGTACTGCTCCAGGTTCTCGCTTTCGGCGGCGAACCCCACGCAATAGGGCGCATCGGCGCGCGCGGCCACGGCGGCCAGGATGTCCGGATTCTGGATGAACTGCAGCGTTGGCGTGTCGGTGTCGTTGGCCTTCTTGATCTTCTGCCGGGAGACCTCGGCGGGGCGCCAGTCGGCCACCGCTGCCACGGCGACGAAGACGTCGACATCACGCAACTGCGCCATCACCGTGTCGTGCATCTGCTGGGCGCTGCGCACGTCGGTGCGCACCACGCCGCGCGGCGTGTCCAGCGCGGTGGGGCCGGCCACGAGCAGGACATCGGCGCCGGCCTCGCGAGCGGCGCGGGCAATCGAGAAGCCCATCTTGCCCGACGACAGGTTGGTGATGCCGCGCACAGGATCGATCGCCTCGAAAGTCGGCCCAGCCGTGATCAGCACGCGCTTGCCGGCGAGCGGCTTGGGCTGGAAGAAGGCGACGAGATCCTCGACGATCTCCGCCGGTTCCAGCATCCGACCGTCGCCAATCTCGCCGCACGCCTGGTCGCCGGTGCCCGGGCCGAGGATCGCCACGCCGTCCGCGCGCAGTTGCGCGGCGTTGCGCTGCGTGGGCGCGGCGGCCCACATCTGGCGGTTCATCGCCGGCGCCACCAGTAGCGGGCATTCACGCGCGATGCAGAGCGTTGTCAGCAGATCGTCGCACAGGCCGTTGGCCACCTTGGCCAGGAAATCGGTGGAGGCTGGGGCGATCAGGATGGCATCGGCCTCGCGCGAGAGGTCGATGTGGGCCATGTTGTTATCGATGCGCGCGTCCCACTGCGACAGGAACACGGGTCGCCCCGAGAGCGCCTGCATGGTCACGGGCGTGATGAAGTGCGTTGCCGCCTCGGTCATCGCCACCTGCACGGTGGCCCCGGCCTTGGTCAGCAGGCGGACCAGCTCGGCCGACTTGTAGCAGGCGATGCCGCCGGTCAGGCCAAGGACGATGTGCTTGCCTCGCAGATCCATGGGTAGGCTCTCAGGGTTCCAGTCAGTGACGACGAACGCGTCGCAGTTCGTCCAGAATCAGCAGCACCGCGCCGACCGTGATGGCGCAATCGGCCACGTTGAACGCCGGGAAATGCATGTTGCGCCAGTGGAAGTCGAGGAAGTCGATCACATGGCCGTACAGCACGCGATCCACGACGTTGCCGATGGCGCCGCCCAGGATCAGGGACACCGCCAGGCAGAACAGCTTCTGTCCCGTATGGCGGTACAGCAGCCAGACGATGAACCCGCCCACCACCACGCCCAGCAGCGTGAAGAACCAGCGCTGCCAGCCGCCGGCATCGGCCAGGAAGCTGAACGCCGCGCCCTTGTTATAGACCAGCACGAGGTTGAAGAAGCGCGTGACCGGGCGCGACTCGCCGTACTGGAACGACCGCGTGATCAGGATCTTGAAGAACTGGTCGATCAGGACCACCAGCAGCGCGAAGGCCATCCAGAGCCACGGCGTGACGTTGGCACTGCCACGGCTCTTGGAGGTTTTGCGGGCCGGCGTGGCGCGCGTCGATCGGGTGGAGGACGATGCCATCAGGCGTGGCTCCTGTGTTCACCGGCGCCGAACAGGTTGCTGTCGCAGCGGCCGCAAAGGGTCGGATGTTCGGGGTTATGGCCCACATCGGCGCGGTAATGCCAGCAACGCTCGCACTTTGCGTGCGCCGACGGCGTGACTGTGACGAGCAGGTCGCCGCCTTCCGGCGCGGCCGTGACCTTGGCCGCAGAGGTCAGCAGCACGAAGCGCAGGTCGTCGTGCAGGCTTTGCAGGGCCTCCAGCACCGGGCCGCCGGCCGCGATCGTGACTTCGGCCTGCAGCGACGAGCCGATCTCGCCTTCCACACGCACCGACTCCAGCTGCTTGGTCACTTCCGCGCGCACGGCGCGGATTTCGTGCCACTTTTGCAGGAGATCGTCGGCGTTGTCGACGGCGGGCACCGCGTAGTACGTGCTCGTGAAGATGGTGTCCGTGTGCGCGGTGCCGTGGGCGAAGATCTGCCATGCTTCCTCGGCCGTGAACGACAGGAACGGCGCCATCCAGTGCAGCATGGCCTGGGTGATGTGATACAGCGCGTTCTGGGCGGCGCGGCGGGCCTGCGAGTCGGGCGCCGTGGTGTACAGGCGGTCCTTGAGCACGTCCAGGTAGAAGCCGCCCAGGTCTTCCGAGCAGAAGGTCTGGAGCTTGGCCACCACCGGGTGGAACTCGTACGCCTGGTAGTGCGACAGCACTTCCTTCTGCAGGCGGTCCGTCAGGGCCACGGCGTAGCGGTCGATCTCGAGCCATTCCGAGGCCGGCAGCGCATGCTTGGCGTGATCGTAGTCGGTCAGGTTCGACAGCAGGAATCGCAGCGTATTACGAATCCGGCGATAGCCTTCCACCACGCGCTTCAGGATTTCGTCCGAGATCGACAGTTCGCCGGAGTAGTCCGTGGAAGCCACCCACAGGCGGATGATCTCGGCACCCATCTTATTGGAGATGTCCTGCGGCGACACGGTGTTGCCGACCGATTTGGACATCTTGCGACCTTCGCCGTCCACGGTGAAGCCGTGGGTCAGCAGCGCCTTGTAGGGCGGCTTGCCGTACAGCATCGAGGCGGTCAGCAGCGACGAGTGGAACCAGCCGCGATGCTGGTCCGAGCCTTCGAGGTACAGGTCCGCCAGGCGGCCATCGGGCGTATCGGCGGACGGATCGTAGAGATCATCGCGGTGCGAGCCCCGGATCACGGTCCAATGCGTGGTGCCGGAGTCGAACCAGACGTCGAGCGTGTCGCGGTTCTTTTCGTAGACGGCGGCCTCATCGCTTAGCAATTCCTTCGGATCGAGCGCCTGCCAGGCCTCGATGCCGTGCTGCTCCACGCGCTGGGCGATCTGCTCCAGCAGCTCCGGCGTGCGCGGATGCAGGGCGCCCGTTTCCTTGTGGACGAAGAACGCCATCGGCACGCCCCATTGGCGCTGGCGCGAGAGCGTCCAGTCCGGGCGGTTGGCGATCATATTGTGCAGCCGCTGCTTGCCCCAGGCGGGGAAGAACTCGGTGGCCTCGATGCCGGCCAGCGCGGTTGCGCGCAGCGTGGGGCCGTTGTCGACCGGGTTCACGTCCATCCCCGCGAACCACTGCGAGGTGGCGCGGTAGATGATCGGCGTCTTGTGACGCCAGCAGTGCATGTAGCTGTGCTCGTACTTATGCGAGTTGAACAGGTTTCCAGACTCGCGCAGCACCTCCACGATCTTGGGGTTCGCGGCCCAGATCGACAGCCCGCCGAACAGCGGCAGCGTGCTGGCGTAGACGCCATCGCCCATCACCGGGCTGATGATGTCCGCGTCGGGCATGCCGTGCGCCTTGCACGACTGGAAGTCTTCCACGCCATAGGCCGGCGCCGAGTGGACGATGCCGGTACCGGTATCGGTGGTCACGTAGTCGCCGAGGTAGACCGGCGAGGTGCGCGCGTAGCCGGCATCGATCTTGGCCAGCGGGTGGTGGAAGCGGATTTCCGACAGCGCGTCGCCGCGCGCGGTGGCCACCACGCTGCCTTCCAGCGCGTAGGTCTTGAGCTGTTCCTCGACGCGGTCCTTGGCCAGGATCAGGAAGCCGCGCGGCGTGTCCACCAGCGCGTATTCCACTTCCGGGTGCATGTTCAGCGCCTGGTTGCTCGGGATGGTCCACGGCGTGGTGGTCCAGATCACCACCCAGCCGGGCTTGCCTTCGAGCTGCGCCACCGGCACGTGGAAGGCGTGCGCGAGCTTGTCGACTTCCGCGAACGGGAAGCCCACGTCGATCGACAGGTCGGTCTTGTCCTTGTACTCGACCTCAGCTTCGGCCAGCGCCGAACCGCAGTCGAAACACCAGTTCACGGGCTTCAGGCCACGGAACACGTAACCCTTCTCCATGATCTTGCCCAGCGCACGCAGCTCATCGGCTTCGTTGCTGAAGTTCATGGTCAGGTAGGGGTGGTCCCAGTCGCCCAGCACGCCCAGGCGCTCGAAGTCCACCTTCTGGCGGGCGATCTGTTCGGTGGCGTAGGCGCGGGCCTTGGCCTGCACTTCCTGCACCGGCAGGCCCTTGCCGAATTTCTTCTCGATCTGGATCTCGATCGGCATGCCGTGGCAGTCCCAGCCCGGCACATACACGGCGTCCAGCCCTGTCAGCCCGCGCGCCTTGATGATCATGTCCTTGAGGACCTTGTTCACGGCGTGGCCAATGTGGATGTCGCCGTTGGCATACGGGGGGCCATCGTGCAGCACGAACTTCTTCGCGCCCTTGCGCGCGGCGCGAATCTTCTTGTAGAGCTGCTTGTCCTGCCACTGCTTCACCCATTGCGGCTCGCGCTTGGGCAGGTCGCCACGCATGGGGAAGGGGGTATCCAGCAGGTTCACCGGATACTTGCTTTTCTCGGGCTTGGCGCGTTTCTCGTCGGACATGTTCGATTCTCGGGGCAATTCAGTGGGGCGCGGCGGGTGGAATGGCCGGCGCGCTGGTCATGGGGTACGGCGGGGCGGGTCCCGGCTGCTGCACCTTCGGCAGCGGCCGGCCGCTAGCTAATTCGGTCGGTGGCGGAGGTGGCGAAGTCGCGCCGGCCCGGGCCGGCCTCGGTGCCGCCGGGGGCGGCCAGGCCGAAGAAGGCGCGGGCGTCGAGGGTGTCCTGGGCGATGGCCGCCGTCAGGGCCTCGAGCGTGTCGAAGCGCGCTTCATCGCGCAGCTTCTTCATGAATTCCACGCGGACCAGCTTGCCGTAAAGGTTCTCGTTGAAGTCGAACAGATGCACTTCCAGCAGCACGCGGCCGGCATCCTCGACGGTGGGGCGCACGCCGATGCTGGCCACGCCGGGCAGCGGATGATCGGCCAGCCCGTGCACCTGCACCACGAAGATGCCGTTCACGGCGGGCCGCTTGTGCGAGATCTTGAGGTTCAGCGTCGGGAAACCGAGGTCGCGGCCGAGCTTGCGGCCGTGGATCACGTGGCCGCTGATGGCGTAGCCATGGCCCAGCAGGCGTCGGGCGTGTTCGAGGTCGCCATCGGCCAGCGCCTGCCGCACGGCCGAGCTGGAGATACGGATGCCGCCTTCGGAGACGGAGCCCATTTGCTCGACGTCGAAGCCGAACTGGCGGCCCGCTTCCTCAAGATAGGCAAAGTCGCCGGCGCGGCGGGCGCCGAAGCGGAAATCATCGCCCACCAGCACCCAGCGCGCGTGCAGCCCGTGCCAGAGCACGTTCTCGACGAAGGCTTGCGGAGACTGGGCGGCGAAATGGGCGTTGAAGTGCTCCACCACCACGCGGTCCACCCCGTTGCGGCGCAGGGCGTCGAGCTTGTCGCGCAACAGCGCGATGCGCGTGGGCGCGCGCTCGGGTGTGAAGAATTCGCGCGGATGCGGCTCGAACGTCATTACACAGAGCGGCAGGCCGCGGGCATCCGCGGCGGCGCGCGCGCGCGCGAGCAACGACTGGTGGCCGCGATGCACACCGTCGAAATTGCCGATGGTGAGCGCGCAGGGCGCCCGGCTTTCGGCGTTGGGCAGGCCGCGGAAGACTTTCACGAGGACGGCGGACTAAGCGTTTTGGGGAAAGGGGGCATTATAAGGCGAATGGGGCGGCTTGCCCCGCTTTGGGGGCGGACCGGGGCGGGCAGGGCGGCGCCTTGCCCGCAAGCGTTGACTTTGTGCGTCATCCGGCCCGCCAGGCGTGGCGCCCTCAGGCAAAAGGCGGCATGATATGCGCGACTCCGACATGCCACGGCCCCCTTTGAACGCGCTGCTCAACAAGATCTTGCCCCCGCCCGGGCCACAACTGGACACCGAGACGCGGGCCAAGCTGCTTGCCACGGTGCACCGCGTTTCGCCCACCGGCATCGCCGCGTCGGTCCTGCTACCGTGGCTGACCGCCGCTGCCTTCTGGAGCGAGGCCAACCACTTCGCCCTGCTGGCCTGGTGCGCGATCATGGCGGTCCTGACCGCCGGCGGCACCTGGTTCTACCTTGGCTACCAGCGCGACGCCGGCAGAATGAGCCGTTCGGCGCACACGCGCAAGTGGTGGAACCACATGCGCGCGATTGCCTTCCTCACCGGCCTGACCTGGGGCAGCTCCGCGCTGCTCCATCTGTATTCCAGCTCCGTGGTGTTCTCGAGCGTGCTGTACCTGCTCACGCTCGGCGTGCTGGCGGGCGGCGCCACCTCGCAGTCGCCTATCCCGTCGAACCTTGTCTTCGCGGGCGTCCCGATCCTCGTGCCGAATGTCTTGCTGGCCGATTTCGCCTTCCCGAACCATGGCGGCTACGTGCAGGTGCTGCTCGCCCTGTACGCGCTGATGCTGGCGCGGCACGCGCTGAACCTGCAGCAGACGCTGGTGCGCGCCATCCAGCTGGAGAGCGAAAGCCGCCGGCTGGCCAAGCAGTTCCAGGAGGAAAAGGAGCGCGCGCTCCACGCCAGCGAGGAGAAATCCCGCTTCCTGGCCGCTGCCAGCCACGACCTGCGCCAGCCCGTGCATGCGCTGGTCATGCTCGTGGAAGCGTTGCGTGCGCGCAACCAGTCGAGCTCGCTCCATCCGCTGGTGGAGCAGGTGGCGGCCGGCACGCAGACCATCGACCTGCTGTTCCGGTCCTTGCTCGACCTCTCCAAGCTCGAAGGCCGCAAGGTGCTGCC
This sequence comes from Cupriavidus sp. KB_39, assembly GCF_052114485.1. Taxonomy (NCBI): domain Bacteria; kingdom Pseudomonadati; phylum Pseudomonadota; class Betaproteobacteria; order Burkholderiales; family Burkholderiaceae; genus Cupriavidus; species Cupriavidus sp. KB_39. The sequence goes on along the minus strand of NZ_JBFREV010000003.1, from coordinate 49,285 downwards.
GACGCTGGAGCCTTGCGAGCTGAGTTCGCTGATCAACGATGTCATGAGCCAGTTCGCCGCCGATGCGCGCGACAGCGGCCTGACCCTGAGCCCGCGCGTGCCGAGCGAGCTGTACGCGATGGCCGAGCCGGTGCTGCTGCGCCGCGCGCTGTTCAACCTCGTGCAGAACGCGCTGCGCTATACCAAGCGCGGCGGCGTGCTGGTGACGGCGCGGCAGCGGCGCAAGCACATCCGGCTCGAAGTCTGGGACACCGGCGCCGGCATCACGCCCGAGCACCTGCCGGACATTTTCTCGCCGTATTACCAGGTCCATAACCCGCAGCGCGACCCCTCGCAGGGCCTGGGGCTGGGTCTGGCGATCTTCAAGGAATGCGTGCGGTTGATGCGCGGCACCTACGGCGTGCGCTCGGTGCCGGGCAAGGGCTCGGTGTTCTGGTTCGCGCTGGCGCCGGTGCCGGCGGAGACCATCGAAGCCGTGCGCGCCATGCGCGCCAACGTCCAGGCGCAGGAGGCCAAGCCGGAACGGCTGCGCGGCACCGTGCTCGTGGTGGACGACGACAGCCAGATCCGCAAGGCCTGGATCGCGCTGATGGAGGCGTGGGGCATCCGCGTGGCCTGCGCCGCCCATGGCGCCGAGGCCGACGCGCTGTTCGCCAAGGGGCTGAAGCCGGACATCATCTTCTGCGACCTGCGCCTGCCCGGCAGCGAAAACGGGCTGGACCTGCTCGAACGCTGGCAGACCACGCAGCCCCAGGCGCGCAGCGCGCTGCTGACCGGCGACCTGAAATCGGCGGCGCTCCAGGCGGCCGAGGAGGCGGGCTACTTCGTGCTGCCCAAGCCGGTGGACCCGAGCAACCTGCGCATGYTGCTGCGGCGCTGGCTCCATCCGGCCTGATCGCTGTTCTGCAATGCAAAACGCCACCGCTMGGGGGGTGGCGTTATTGCTTGAAGATCCTACGATGAATTACTGGCGAAGCCGGAACCGTTCCATGCGCGACATGACCTGCATCCGCGTGCGCACGCCCAGCCGTTGCAGAATGGCGGAGACGTGCTCCTTGACCGTATTCTCGGTGAGGCCCAGCTTGCGGGCGATGACCTTGTTCGGCAGTCCTTCCAGCACCAGCGCGAGCACCGAGCCCTGGCGCGGCGTCAGGCCCAGTTCGGCCGGCGTCACGGGAATGCCGTGGGCGGGGCCGAAGGACTGGGAGCGGCCGGAGAGCGCCTCGTCGGTCGGGAAGCTGGTATCGCCGGCCAGCACTTTGCGCACGGCGGCCGTGAACGCGTTGGCATCGAGGTGCTTGCCCACGAAGCCGCAGGCGGAGAGCGCCCGCGCGCGGCCCACGATCTCTGGCGTGGCCTCGGCGGACATGAAGATGAAGCGCGCGCTCGGGATCACGGTCTTGAATGCCAGCATGGCATCGAAGCCGGTACCGTCGTTCAGCCAGATATCGAGCAGCACGATATCGGGGCGCAATCCCTGGTTTAGCGAGTGGAGGGCTTCCTTGGCACTGCCCGCCGCGTGGACGGCGACATCGGGCATCACCTCCGCGAGAAATGCGGTGGTGCCTGAGAGGGCCATAGGATGATCATCGACCACCAACAAAGTCGGTGCAGCGTTCGACATGCGTATTCCCGTCTAATTTCCCGTCTCGTCCTTGTTGTCACCTACTTGCACAGTGGCGCGTGGACGTAGTGACCACTCTATCAGAGCGGGGGAGGCGTCACAATCCATCACACAGGGGTATATGCATCGTACTGGGCGCCGCGCGCCCGCTCCGGAGGCCGGTTTCGCGTGAATTAAGTACCTAATGTGCTCGCTTTGCAAGCGTTTGGACCACAGCTTGGTAGAATCGCGCCGATGAAAAATATTGTGATCCTGATTTCCGGGCGTGGCAGCAACATGGAAGCCATCGTCCGGGCCTGCGCCGCGGAGCAGTGGCCGGGGCGCGTGGCGGCGGTGCTATCGAACCGTCCCGACGCCAGCGGYCTGGCGTTTGCGGGGGAACACGGCATTGCCACGGGCGTGGTGGACCACAAGCAGTACCCCGATCGTGCCGGTTTCGATGCGGCGATGCGCGATGCCATCGACGCGCACCAGCCCGATCTCGTTGTGCTGGCGGGCTTCATGCGCATCCTGACGCCCGAATTCGTGGAGCATTACGCGGGCCGGATGCTGAATATCCACCCGTCGCTGCTGCCCAGTTTCCCGGGTCTCCATACCCATCGCCAGGCCCTTGAGGCCGGCGTCAAGTTTCACGGGGCGACAGTCCATTTCGTCACTCCGGAGCTCGATCATGGTCCGATCGTGCTGCAAGCAGCACTCGATGTTCTGCCTGGCGACACTCCCGAGTCGCTCGCCACGCGTTTGCTCGACTGCGAGCATGTGATGTATCCCCGCGCCGTCCGCTGGTTTGTGGAAGACCGTCTGCAGGTACGAGACGGCGTGGTTCAAGTTCAACCGGCCGAACCGCAGTGGTTCCTGGCCCTCTCCGCTCCGGCGGCAGGCATCTCTCAATGAGTCGTAATCCCGCAACACCTCAGGACAAAAGCCAGCGTTCGCGCGGCAGCAAAGGCAAGGGCAGCCCGATCCGCATGGCCCCCACGCCGCGCCCGCAAGGGGTGGATGGCGCACATGGACGCTCGGGTAGCCTGCAGGCTTTCCACCTGCAACACATCGAACGGCTGCTGGGCAAGGTGCTGCTGTTCGCACGCCCGGCCGACGCCGTGGTCAGCTACTACTTCCGCGAGAACGCGAAACTCGGTCATCGGGATCGCGGCATCATTGCCGAGGCGATCTATGCAGTGTTGCGCCGACGCGTCGAATTCGGCCAATTCGCCGAAAGTGGCACCGGTGCGGCCACCCGCCGACTGGGCCTGCTGGGCCTCGCCGCGACGCTGGGCCGCGATGTCCTGAGCCCGTTCCTTTACCCGGATGAAGCCGAGTGGCTGGACCGTCTGACGACGATCGAGCGCTCCAGCCTCTCGCCGCGCGTGCGGGCGAACCTGCCGGAATGGCTCTACGACGACCTCGTCGCGCACCATGGCGAAGCCTTCACCACCGCCCTCGGCGATGCGTGGCTGCGTCCCGCGCCGCTGGATCTGCGCGTGAACACGGCCAAGATCTCCCGCGAAGAAGCGCTGGCCGAACTGGAAACGGCTGGCATCGCCGCCGAAGTCGCCCCGATGTCGCCCGCCGGCATCCGCCTCAAGGGCAAGCCCGCGCTGAACCAGTTGCCGCTGTTTATCAACGGCGGCGTGGAAGTGCAGGACGAAGGCAGCCAACTGCTGTGCCACCTCGTGGCGCCCAAGCGTGGCGAGATGGTTGTGGATTTCTGCGCCGGCGCGGGTGGCAAGACGCTGTCGCTGGGCGCCGCCATGCGCTCGACCGGCCGGCTCTACGCCTTCGACGTCTCCGAGAAGCGTCTGGCCAACCTGAAGCCGCGCCTGGCGCGCAGCGGGCTGTCGAACGTCCATCCGGTGCTGATCGATTCCGAACGCGACGCCAAGATCAAGCGTCTGGCTGGCAAGATCGACCGCGTACTGGTGGATGCGCCTTGCAGCGGCCTCGGCACCCTGCGCCGCAACCCGGACCTGAAGTGGCGCCAGTCGCCGGAGTCGGTGGTTGAGCTGACCGCGAAGCAGTCGGCCATCCTTGACTCGGCGGCCCGCCTGGTGAAGGGCGGCGGACGAGTCGTATATGCGACTTGCAGCGTGCTGGAAGCTGAAAACGAGGCAATCGTCCGCGATTTCCTGGCAACCCACGAGAATTTCCGCCTCGTGCCGGTGGCTGAAGTGCTGGCCGAGCAAAAGATCGAAGTGCCCCAGTTGCCGGCAGAAGGCGGCATGTTGGCGCTGTTTCCGCATATCCATCAGACCGATGGCTTCTTCGCGGCGGTGTTGGAACGCACCCGATAAGCCCCGGCGCCCATGGAGCATTCCGGATTTGGCAAGATGCTGGACGACCTGCTCCGCGATGCAGGCGGGCCGGGCTTCTTCTGGCAGCTTGGGGTGCTGGCCGCCTGCCTGGTGGTGGCATGGCCGCTCGCGCGCCATGTGACCCGCCGGCTGGAAGCGCGCTACGAATCCTCGAGTTTCTCGCTCCGGCTGGCCGCCGTCAGCCTTGAGCGGGCGATGTTTCCGCTGATTGGCTGGCTGCTGGTCCTGGCCGCGCGCTTCGCGCTGGCGCCGTTCCTGTCGATCAGCGTGCTGCGGCTGGCGCTGGTGCCGCTGTTCGGCATCACCTCGCTTTATGTCGGYTTCTATATCCTGCGGCGCATATTGTCGGGCAACGGGCAGTTGCACGGCATGCTGGTGCTGGTGGAGAAGGTGCTGACCACGGTGGTCTGGCTCGGCATGGCGCTGTACGTGCTGGGCGTGCTGTCCGACGTGATGGCGTGGATGCATGCGGTGCGCTTCTCGATCGGCGGCAAGCACGACGTCAGCCTGGCCAGCACGCTGATGGCCGTGGTCTGGATTCTGCTGACCGTGCTCGCGGCGATGTGGTTTGGCTCGTGGCTCGAGGAGCGGTTGATGCGCGCGCCGAGCCTGGATTCGAACCTGAAGGTGGTGCTTACGCGCATCGCCAAGGCGTTGCTGCTGCTGGTGTCGCTGCTGCTGAGCCTGTCGCTGGTCGGCATCGATCTGACCGTGCTGTCGGTATTCGGCGGCGCGCTGGGCGTGGGCCTCGGCCTGGGCCTGCAGAAGATTGCCAGCAACTACATCTCGGGCTTCATCATYCTGCTGGACCGCTCGGTCAAGCTCGGCGACCAGATCACGGTGGACAAGTACACCGGCATCGTCTCGCAGATCCGCACCCGCTACACCGTGGTGCGTAATGGTGACGGCGAGACGCTGGTGCCGAATGAGCAACTTGTCGCCCAATCGGTGCAGAACCATTCGTTTTCAGGGACAAATGTGCGCGTAGCGACACGCGTGCAGGCCGACTACGCCGCCGACCCCGAAACGGTGATCACGCTGCTCCAGGATTGCGTGCGCGGCCTGCCGCGTGTGCTGCCCGAGCCGGCCCCGGCTGCGTTTCTTGTCATGTTTGCGGACAGCGGCATCGAGTACGAGGTGGCGGTCAACATTGCCGACCCGCAAAACGGCAAGCTCGGGGTGCAATCGGCGATGAATCGTGCTATTTGGCGCACTTTCCGCGAACATGGCATCGCGATCCCGTATCCCCAGCGGGAGATGCGCGTGCTGGCATCCCAGGCGGCGCCTGCGCCACCCCTCGCATGAAAGGGGAACGAAAGCCATAGGGGGCACTCAAAGTCGGGGAAATAGCGGATGTTCGAGTGGCGCCGATCCGGTAGAATACCGGGTTGACGCGCGCTTGCAGAGCAAGCCGCAGCCCCACACAAAACAGCCGCCAGATTGCAGCGGCTCGTGCCTTCGCCCGGCTCCCATACTGTTTCGACAGGTTGCGCCAGGCGCCAGTAATAATCGCAATCGCCTGATTTCGCAGTCTTTTTTCTGCGCGTTCGCCGTGCCGCACCATTGTGCCGCGCTGCAAGACCTTCGATTCACAGACGGAGAACAGTTTGTTCGACTCAATTCTTGACTGGGCCGCCAACGGCCTTGCCAACTGGTCCTGGTGGGAGATCGTGATCTTCACCCTCGTGGTGACGCATATCACGATCGCCGGCGTGACCATTTTCCTGCACCGCTGCATGGCGCACCGGTCGCTGGACCTGCACCCTATTGCGCAACACTTCTTCCGCTTTTGGCTCTGGCTGACGACGGGCATGGTGACCAAGGAATGGACCGCCATCCACCGCAAGCACCACGCCAAGTGCGAGACCGAGGACGATCCGCACAGCCCGCAGACCCGCGGCATCCGCAAGGTGCTGCTGGAAGGCGCGGAGCTGTATCGCGAGGAAGCCAAGAACAAGGAAACCGTCGCCAAGTTCGGCCATGGCACGCCTGACGACTGGGTCGAGCGCAACGTGTACTCGCGCTTCGCCTGGCAGGGCGTTGGCCTGATGCTGATCATCGACGTGGCGCTGTTCGGCGTGATCGGCCTGTCGGTCTGGGCCGTGCAGATGCTCTGGATCCCGATCCACGCGGCCGGCATCATCAACGGCCTGGGCCACTGGTGGGGCTATCGCAACTACGATTGCGAGGATGCTTCGACCAACGTGTCGCCGTGGGGCTTTATCATCGGCGGCGAAGAGCTGCACAACAACCACCACACGTATCCGACGTCGGCCAAGTTCTCGATCAAGTGGTACGAGATCGATGTGGGCTGGTGGTACATCCGTGCGATGCAGTCCGTGGGCCTGGCCAAGGTCAAGAAGACCCCGCCCAAGGCGCGTCTGGTGGATGCCCGCCCGGTGGACCACAACACGCTGGAAGCGATCATCGCCAACCGCTACGACGTTATGGCGCGCTACGCCAAGGCCGTGAAGAGCGCATACAACGAGGAACTGGAGAAGCTGAAGGAAGGCCGTGCGGCCGACTACAGCCACTTCAAGCTCGCCCGCAAGTGGTTCCATCGCGAGGAAGGCAAGCTGGCCGCGCCGCAGCGCCAGCAACTGGCCAGCATCGTCGAGCAGAACAAGGCGCTGCATACCTTCGTGGAAATGCGCCGCGAACTCGCCGCGATCTGGGGTCGTTCGAGCCTCACACGCGAGCAGCTGCTCCAGCAACTGCAGGCGTGGTGCCATCGCGCCGAAGCCAGCGGAATCCAGGCCCTGCAAGAGTTTTCGCTGCGCCTGCGCCGGTACGCCTGATACAATTCTCGTCGCGCCCGCATGGTAAAAGCCCCGCCCCTGGCGGGGCTTTTCTTTTCGCTACACTCCCCCATGTCCAGGTCAGACCGCGTGCTTCCAAGCGCGGCGGCCCACGGGTGCCCCGAGGAGTACTGCTGAGATGACCCCACAAACGATCAAGTCCATCGAGTTCGAGAAACCGAACCTGACGGATACCGAAAGCGCAGCCGGCGGCAGTTGCGTGGCCCATGCCTGGGCCAAGGTACCGCCCGCGCTGACCCCCGACGAGCGCCAGGCACTCAAGGCCCGCATCCGCAAGCTGCTCAAGGAGCGCAACGCGGTGCTCGTGGCGCACTATTACGTCGATGCCGACCTGCAGGACCTGGCCGAGGAAACCGGCGGCTGCGTGTCGGACTCGCTGGAAATGGCGCGCTTCGGCCGCGATCATGCGGCTCAGACGCTGGTCGTGGCCGGCGTGCGCTTCATGGGCGAGACCGCCAAGATCCTGAGCCCCGAGAAGACCATCCTGATGCCGGACCTCGACGCCACGTGCTCGCTGGACCTGGGCTGCCCGGCTGACGAATTCTCGGCATTCTGCGACGCCCACCCGGATCGCACGGTGGTGGTCTATGCCAATACCAGTGCGGCCGTGAAGGCCCGTGCGGATTGGATGGTGACGTCGAGCATCGGCCTGAAAATCGTCGAACATCTACACGCGCGCGGCGAGAAAATTCTTTGGGCACCGGACAAGCACCTCGGCGGCTACATCCAGAAGGAAACCGGCGCCGACATGCTGCTGTGGCAGGGCTCCTGCCTGGTGCATGACGAGTTCAAAGGCATCGAGCTGGACCTGCTGCGCAAGGACTATCCGAATGCCAAGATCCTGGTGCACCCGGAATCCCCGGCCAATGTGGTGGCGCAGGCGGACGTGGTGGGTTCCACGAGCCAACTGATCGCGGCGGCCCAGCACCTCGACGCCAACGAGTTCATCGTGGCCACCGACAACGGCATCCTGCACAAGATGCGGATGGCCGCGCCGGGCAAGCACTTCATCGAGGCTCCCACGGCCGGCAACAGCGCCACCTGCAAGAGCTGCGCGCATTGCCCGTGGATGGCCATGAATGCGCTGACCAATCTGGCCGAAGTGCTGGAAACGGGGCGCAACGAGATCCAAGTGGACCCGATCATCGGCCAGCGCGCCGTTACCTGCATTGATCGGATGCTCAACTTCGCCGCGCAGCAGAAGGCCAATGTGCGGCCGGCCAGCGATCTGGCCCAGACSGGCGCGCTGTTCCAGGGAGTGGGCCCGGCATGACTGTGAATTCCGTGTTCGATAGTTACGGCCCGGCGCTGCCCGCGGCGCTGGCAGCCAACGTGCAGGCCGCGATTGCCGAGGATGTGGGCACCGGCGACCTGACGGGCCTGCTGATTCCGGCCGACAAACCCGTGCAGGCGCGCGTGATCGTGCGCGAGAGCGCGGTGCTGTGCGGCCAGCCCTGGTTTGAGGCGTGTATGGCGGCCGTCGATGCGCGGCTCCAGGTGCGCTGGCTCAAGGAGGAGGGCGCGCGGATGGCCCCCGATGATGTGGTGTGCGAGATTGCCGGCCCGGCCCGTGCGCTGCTGACGGCGGAGCGGCCATCGCTGAACTTCCTGCAACTGCTGTCCGGCGTGGCCACGGCCACCCGGCGCTATGCGGATCTGATTGCCGGCACGCGGGCCCGCGTGCTCGACACCCGCAAGACGCTGCCCGGCCTGCGCCTGGCGCAGAAGTACGCGGTGCGCATCGGCGGCGGCGAGAATCAGCGGCTGGCGCTCTATGACGGCATCCTGATCAAGGAAAACCATATCGCGGCGGCGGGCAGCATCACGGCGGCCATGCAGGCTGCGCTGGCGCTGGGCACGGACGCCTCGGTGCAGATCGAGGTGGAGTCAATCGCCGAACTGGAAGAGGCACTCGCTGCCGGCGCCAAATCGGTCCTGATCGACAACTTTACGGTGCCGATGATGCGCGAAGCGGTGGAAATCAACCGTGGTCGGGCGCTGCTGGAGGTGTCGGGCGGCGTCAATGCCGAGTCGATTCGGGAATTCGCCGAAACGGGCGTGGACCGGATCTCGGTGGGCGCGCTGACCAAGGATGTGCGCGCGACCGACTATTCGCTGCGGATCGTTGGGTAACGCGCAAAGCGCATCGCAAAAGGGAAGGGGCCGTATCGGCCCCTTTTTCACGTCTGTTTTACGACTTTTGCTTGTTCTGTCGATGCTGCGCCGCGCGGCCCAGCAGCGGCTGGAGCACGGTCGGCAACGCCTTGGGCAGCGTGTCGGGGTAGTCGCGGCTGAAGTGGAGGCCCCGGCTTTCGTGGCGCGAGTACGCGCTGTCGACGATCAGTGCCGCCACTTCGACCAGATTGCGCAGTTCCAGCAGGTCGCGCGTGACGCGGAAGTTGGCGTAGTACTCGGCAATTTCCTCGCGTAACAGACCAATCCGGTGCTGGGCGCGCTCGAGGCGCTTGTCCGTGCGGACGATGCCGACGTAGTTCCACATCATGCGGCGCAGTTCGTCCCAGTTGTGGGACACCACCACTTCCTCGTCCGCATCGGCCACGCGGCTGGCATCCCAGGCGGGCAGGCTGATATCCGGCGCGCCGGCCTTGTCCTGCCGGGCGATGTCCTCGGCGGCTGCGCGACCGATCACCATGCATTCGAGCAGCGAGTTGGAGGCCAGCCGGTTTGCGCCGTGCAGGCCGGTGCAGGCGGTCTCGCCCACGGCATAGAGGTTCGACAGGTCCGTGCGACCCGCAGTGTCGGTCACCACGCCGCCGCACGTGTAGTGGGCGGCCGGTACCACGGGAATCGGCTCGCGGGTGATATCGATGCCCAACTCCAGGCAACGTGCGTAGATCGTCGGGAAATGTTCCTTCAGGAACGCTTCCGGCTGGTGCGTGATGTCGAGGTAGACGCAGTCGAGGCCGCGCTTCTTCATCTCGAAGTCGATCGCGCGCGCCACCACGTCGCGCGGTGCCAGTTCGGCACGCGGATCGTGGTCGGGCATGAAGCGGGTGCCGTCGGGCAACTTCAGCAGGCCACCTTCGCCACGTACCGCCTCGGAAATCAGGAACGACTTGGCGTAGGGGTGGTAGAGGCAGGTCGGGTGGAACTGGATAAATTCCATGTTCGACACCCGGCAGCCGGCGCGCCACGCCATGGCGATGCCGTCGCCGGTTGCGGTGTCGGGGTTGGTCGTATAGAGATAGACCTTGCCCGCGCCGCCGGCGGCCAGCACCGTGTGGGTGGCCGTGATGGTACGCACGGCGCCCGTGGTGTCGTCGAGCACATAGAGGCCGTAGCAGCGGTTGCCTGGCAGGCCGAGCTTGGTGGCCGTGATCAGGTCGATCGCGAAGTGGTCCTCGATGATCGTGATGTTCGGGTGCTGGCGTGCCTGCTCGGTCAGCGTGGTGACCACGGCGTGGCCCGTGGCGTCCGCCGCGTGGATGATGCGGCGCCGGCTGTGGCCGCCTTCGCGCGTCAGGTGGAAGCCCAGTTCTGCCTGGGCATCGCGGGTGAAGGGCACGCCCCGGTCGATCAGCCACTGGATGGCCTCGCGTCCATGCTCCACGATGTAGCGCGTCGCGCCTTCGTCGCACAGGCCGGCGCCGGCGACCAGCGTGTCCTGCGTGTGTTCGTCGTGGCTGTCGCCGGAGTCGAGCACTGCGGCGATGCCGCCCTGGGCCCAGTCGCTGGCGCCATGCGTCATGGCGCGCTTGCTGAGGATGACAACCCGGTGGCTATCGGCCAGTTGCAGCGCGACGGTGAGGCCGGCCAGCCCGCTGCCGACGATCGCGACGTCGAAGTTCATGGTGCAGGGTTCGCGCGGAGCGAATGCGCGTCAGGGAAAGCTGGAAAGTGTACACCCGCATACCGGTTCGCGGACGCCCCAGCCCTTGCCGCATAAGGGTTTGCGGTCAATAAAAACGGGCAACAAAAAACCCCGCGAAGCGAGGTGCTCGGCGGGGTTCTTCATCGGAGACCGGATCAATTACTTGATCTTGGTTTCCTTGTAAGGCACGTGCTTACGGGCGACGGGATCGAACTTCGAGATCTCCATCTTTTCCGGCATGGTGCGCTTGTTCTTGGTGGTCGTGTAGAAATGACCCGTACCTGCGGTCGATTCCAGCTTGATCTTGTCGCGTCCGCCTTTGCTGGCCATGTTGTACTCCTATTTAGACTTCGCCGCGTGCGCGCAGGTCGGCGAGCACGGAGTCGATGCCTTTCTTGTCGATCAGGCGCAGGCCGGCGTTCGAGACGCGCAGGCTCACCCAGCGGTTTTCCGATTCAACGAAGAAGCGGCGATTCTGCAGATTGGGCAGAAAACGGCGCTTGGTCTTGTTGTTTGCGTGGGAAACGTTGTTGCCGACCATCGGCGCTTTCCCGGTCACTTGACAGACGCGTGCCATGAAGCACTCCTAAATCTTATTCGTGGACAATGTTCGCAACAGATCAACAAAAGGCGCGCGGGCCCGGACTGCAGCGGATTGAGACTTCAGCAAAACGAACATTATAGACCGGAAACGACTGGCGAATCAACGCCTTCCGCGCTGAGGGGAAGACTTAGTGTTGTGCCGCAGGTTTGCCGTGCTGCCGGGATCACGTGGACGCGCTCACGTGGGCGGGACGGCGGGCAGCCGGTCATGCTCGGCGAACGAATAGATATCGCTGCCGGCGACAATGTAATGGTCCAGCAGCCCGATGTCCAGCACGGCGAGCGCCCGGGCGAGGTGCCGTGTGGTGGAAAGGTCAGCGAAGCTGGGTTCTACGGGGCCGTGCGGGTGGTTGTGGGCGACGATGACATGGGCGGCGTTGTATGAAAGCGCTTCGCGCGCCACTTCTCGTGGATAGACCGTGACGCCACCCAGGGATCCGCGTCCAAGCTCTACATTGGCGAGCAGGCGGTACGCACTATCCAGATAGAGGGCGATGAAGACCTCGTGCGGCARGCGCGACAGCGTCAGCCGCAGGTAGGCGCGGACCGCGCGCTCGGAATCCAGGCCGCGCGGGGCCTTGAGCGTCTCGGCCAGCGCGCGCCGGGTCAGTTCCGGCACCACGCGCAGCTGGGCCTGCTTGGCGGCGCCCATGCCCTTGATCGTGGCAAGGGTATCGGTATCTGCGGCAAACAGCCGCGTCAGCGAGCCGAAGCGCCCCAGCAGCTCCCGGGCGAGGTCCACGGCGCTCTTGCCGGGGCTGCCCACACGTAGGAAAACAGCGAGTAATTCGGCGTCGGACAATGCTCCCGGGCCGCCCAGCGCCAGCTTTTCGCGGGGGCGCTCCTGGGCGGGCCAGCGGGGAATTGGCAGCATCGACATCGAATCGTCTCCAGAAATTGCCACACTAACTGTCATGCCGGCTGCGACGGAGGCCGGCGGCAGACGGGCCAGTCGAATACAATACGGGTTGTTGACCGGTTGATCACCCATGAATTTGCAAACTTTTGCGTCAGAAGCGGAAGGCGGCGGCGCGGCTGCCCGCAAGACAGTCCTGGCGGACTCCTTCCTGACCCTCCACTACAGCATCTCCCTCGAGAACGGCACCGAAGTCGTGAGCACGTTCGAGGAAAAACCCGCCACGCTGCTGCTTGGCCAGGGCCAGCTCGCGCCCAACCTCGAGGCGGCGCTGCTCGGCATGCCCGAGGGCCAGCGCATGACTTACCGCCTGGCGCCGGAGCATGCCTTCGGCCCGCGCAACCCCGAACTGCTGCAGTGGGTCTCGCTGGCCACGCTGCGCGAGAACAGCTCGTTCGAGGAAGACTATTCGCCCGGCGACCTCGTGGAATTCAATGCACCGAACGGCGGCAAGTACGCCGGCGTGCTAAAGGAATTCGGCGAGACCGCCGCGCTGTTCGACTTCAACCACCCGCTGGCCGGACAGACCATCCTGTTCGATGTCCAATTGATCGGAATTCTCTGATGTCAGCCGTTGTGACGGACCCCAGCATGCCCGAGCTCACCCTCCCCATCGACGCCGAGATCCTGATGGCGCAGCCGCGTGGCTTCTGCGCCGGCGTGGACCGCGCGATCGAGATCGTCGAACGCGCGCTGGCGCTGTTCGGCGCGCCGATCTACGTGCGCCACGAGATTGTCCACAATGCCTACGTGGTGGCCGATCTGCGCAACAAGGGCGCGGTGTTCGTCGACGAACTCGACGAAGTGCCACCCGGTTCGACCGTGATCTTCAGCGCGCATGGCGTGTCGAAGGAAGTGCGCGCAGACGCCACCGCGCGTGGCCTGACCGTGTTCGACGCCACCTGCCCGCTGGTGACCAAGGTGCACGTCGAGGTAGGCAAGATGCGCGCCGAAGGCTGCGAGATCATCATGATCGGCCACAAGGGGCATCCCGAGGTGGAAGGCACGATGGGCCAGGCCGAGCGCGGCATGCTGCTGGTGGAGTCGGTCGAGGACGTCAACCGTCTGGCCGTGTCCGACCCGTCGCAACTGGCCTACGTCACGCAGACCACGTTGTCGGTGGACGAGACTGCCGAGATCGTGGCGGCGCTGAAGGCGCGCTTCCCGGATATCCGCGAGCCCAAGAAACAAGACATCTGCTATGCCACGCAGAACCGCCAGGACGCCGTGAAGTTCATGGCGCCGCAGGTGGAAGTGGTGATCGTGGTGGGCAGCCCGAACAGCTCGAACTCGAACCGCCTGCGCGAGCTGGCGGATCGCCTCGGCGTGCCGGCCTACATGGTCGACGATCCTGACCAGCTCAAGCCCGAGTGGGTGGCAGGCAAGCGCCGGATCGGCCTGACCGCAGGGGCCTCGGCCCCCGAAGCACTGGCCCAGGCCATCGTCGAGCGCCTGCGCACGTTCGGCGTGCGCAGCGTGCGAGCGCTGGAAGGCGTGGAAGAGAACATGTCCTTCCCGCTGCCGCGCGGCCTCGCCAGCGTGTCCGTGCAGTCCTGATCCTGCCTGTTTCCGCCTGATTGCCGGACATCGACCTGAAGCGGGTCGGTGTCCGCGCCCGTCGTTCTCCCCGTCCCGCCGCTTCTTCTTCCTTCCCCGTTTTTCGCTGTTCTGCCATCGCACCGCGCTGGTGCGTATCGTTGCGTCCGCTATTTTTGTCGCGACGTGCGCTGCCGCACTATCGGAGACATTTAAGGACTTACAAAACCGCACCCGGCGCCATAATGCCGCAATACGTGTCTTAACACCCAGACAATATCAGGGTAATCCCCGAGGATGGGGTTTTCCCTATTATGGTGCGGCGCTACATTCTGCACATTAGAGAGGCGGCCCGGTATTTGAAATGAAATACCTAATTAATACCTGGCCATTATATGTGGCGCGGCGCAGGCTTGTGACGTGGCGCAAGCGCCTCCGGCGAGACTCGGGCACGATTCTTGTAAGCACRGGTGACGGGTCTGCCAAATGGGCGGAGATTGCCCCAATCTGTGCATTGGGGAAATTCCCTAGCGCAATTGGTGGGTAAATGGTTCAGGTTGTTGCGTCGCGTATTGCATCCGCAAAGAAAGGGGATACAATGCGCGCGTTTCAAATTGAAACTAAACAAAGGGCGGTCCAGGGAATACGTCCGGGAGGCGTAGTATTTCCCTGTTTTTGTGAATCCTAGGAGATCACTCATGCAATTCACGTTTGCCAAGATTCTGCCGATCGCGGCCGCTGTGGCGCTGGTCGCTGCATGTGGCAAGAAAGAAGAAAAGCCGGCTGATGCGGCAGCATCGGCACCTGCCGCGGCGGCACCGGCTGCAGGTGGCGGTGAAACCATCGTCAAGATCGGCCACGCGGCTCCGCTGACGGGCGGCATTGCCCACCTTGGCAAGGACAACGAAAACGGCGCGCGCCTGGCCGTGGAAGAAGTCAACAAGACCGGTCTGGAAATCGGCGGCAAGAAGATCAAGCTGGAACTGGTGGGCGAAGACGACGCCGCCGATCCGAAGACCGGCACCGCCGTGGCCCAGAAGCTGGTGGACGCGAAGGTCGTCGCCGTGGTGGGTCACCTGAACTCGGGCGTCTCGATCCCGGCTTCGAAGATCTACAGCGATGCCGGCATCGTCCAGATCTCGCCGTCGTCGACCAACCCCGACTACACCAAGCAAGGCTTCAAGACCACGTACCGCGTGGTGGCTACCGACGCCCAGCAGGGTCCGGCACTGGCCAACTACGCCGCCAAGAGCCTGGGCGCCAAGAGCGTGGCCATCGTCGACGATGCCACCGCCTACGGCAAGGGCCTGGCCGACGAGTTCGAGAAGACCGCCAAGGCTTCGGGCGTGAACGTGGTGGCACGTGAAGCCACCAACGACAAGGCCACGGACTTCAAGGCCATCCTGACCAAGATCAAGGGCAAGAAGCCGGACGTGATCATGTACGGCGGCATGGATGCCACCGGCGGTCCGTTCGCCAAGCAGGCCAAGGAACTGGGCATCACCTCGAAGATCGTGGGCGGCGACGGCGTGTGTACCGACAAGGTGGCTGAGCTGGCCGGCGATGCCGTGACCAACATCATCTGCTCGGAAGCCGGTCTGGCCCTGTCGAAGATGGAAGCCGGCGACGACTTCCAGAAGCGCTACCAGGCACGTTTCAACGCCCCGGTGCAGATCTACGCACCGTTCACGTATGACGCCGTGATGGTGGTCGTCGATGCCATGAAGCGCGCCAACTCGTCCGAGCCGGCCGCCATCCTGGCCGAAATGCCCAAGACGAACTACA
The DNA here is from genome assembly GCF_052114485.1 of Cupriavidus sp. KB_39. Classification (NCBI taxonomy): domain Bacteria; kingdom Pseudomonadati; phylum Pseudomonadota; class Betaproteobacteria; order Burkholderiales; family Burkholderiaceae; genus Cupriavidus; species Cupriavidus sp. KB_39. The sequence continues at coordinate 33,858 of NZ_JBFREV010000003.1, read as the reverse complement.
AGGGCGTGATCGGCAACATCGCCTTCGACGAAAAGGGCGACATGAAGGAAGGCACCATCACGCTGTACGAGTACAAGGACAAGAAGAAGTCCGTCCTCGACGTCGTGAAGATGTAATTCCGGGCTTACCGGCCCATCCGAACGGCACCGTGAGTATTTTGCGGTGCCGTTCTTTTTAGTCTCGCCAACGGTTGACAGCATCCTTACCATGGATGGAACAGGGCGGGCAGCACACCAGCAAGTCATCACCTCTCTACCCGACCCATCCAACATTACCGTCCCACCCACGGCATCCACACCATGCCGCGCGGCCTGGGGCTGAAGCAGGAGTTTTCATGGATATCTTTATCCAGCAGATCGTGAACGGTCTGGTGCTCGGCAGCATCTATGCGCTGATCGCACTGGGCTACACCATGGTCTACGGCATTCTGGGCATCATCAATTTCGCGCACGGCGACGTGCTGATGATTGGCGCGCTGACCGCGCTGTCGGCCATCATGGGGCTGCAGAAGTTCGCGCCCGGCCTGCCCGAGTGGCTGACGCTGGTGATCGCCACGCTGATCGCCATGCCCGTCTGTGCAGTACTGTCCTTTTCGATCGAGCGGATTGCCTACCGGCCGCTGCGCAACGCGCCGCGCCTGGCCCCGCTGATCACCGCCATCGGCGTCTCCATCATCCTCCAGACGATGGGCATGCTGATTTGGTCGCGCAACCCGCTGACCTTCCCGCAGCTGCTGCCCTCGAGCCCGATCGACATCGGTTCCACGGGCGCCACCATCACCGGCAAGGAAATCGTCATCATCGGCATGGCCGTGATGGTGATGGCTGGCCTGCTGGCCCTGGTCAACCGCACCAAGCTCGGCCGCGCGATGCGCGCCACCGCCGAGAACCAGAAGGTGGCGGGCCTGATGGGCGTGAACCCCAACTTCGTGATTTCGGCCACGTTCATGATCGGCGCCGCCCTGGCGGCGCTGGCAGGCGTGATGATGGCCACCAACTACGGCAACGCGCACTTCTACATGGGCTTCATCCCCGGGCTGAAGGCGTTCACCGCCGCGGTGCTGGGCGGCATCGGCAACCTGGCCGGGGCGATGGTCGGCGGCATGCTGCTGGGCCTGATCGAAGCACTGGGCGCCGGCTACATCGGCGACCTGACCAACGGGGTGTTCGGCTCGAATTACCAGGACGTGTTCGCGTTCGTCGTGCTGATTACCGTACTTGTGTTCCGTCCGTCCGGCATCATGGGCGAACGCGTGGCCGAYCGCGCCTGAGGAGAGCGAATCCATGAATACTCCGATTCCATCCACGGCCGTCGCGGCACCGTCGCGCGTGCCGGCCAAGACGCTGGCGGCCCTGCTGGGCTTCCTCGTCGTGGCGCTGTGCGCGCCATTCTTCGTCCAGACCTTCGGCGGCAACTACTGGGTGCGCGTGCTCGACTTCGCGCTGCTCTACATCATGCTGGCGCTGGGCCTGAACATCGTGGTCGGCTTTGCCGGCCTGCTGGACCTGGGCTACATCGCGTTCTACGCGGTGGGCGCCTACCTSATGGCGCTGCTCGGTTCGCCGCACCTCGCCAACCAGTTCGAGTGGATCCACCAGCTGTTCCCGAACGGGCTGCATCTGTCGATGTGGTTCGTGCTGCCCATTGCACTTGGGGTGGCGGCGCTGTTCGGCGTCATGCTGGGCGCGCCTACCCTCAAGCTACGGGGCGACTACCTGGCCATCGTGACGCTGGGCTTCGGTGAGATCGTTCGTATTTTCATGAACAACCTGGACCGCCCGGTCAACATCACCAACGGCCCCAAGGGCATCACGGCGGTAGACCCGGTGCACATCTTCGGCTTCGACTTCTCGAAATCCCACGAGATCTTCGGGCTGAAGTTCACGCCGGTGTTCATGTACTACTACCTGCTGGTGTTCYTGGTCATCGTGATCGTGTTCATCTGCCTGCGCCTGCAGAACTCGCGGATCGGCCGGGCCTGGGTGGCGATTCGTGAAGACGAGATTGCCGCCAAGGCGATGGGCATCAACACCCGTAACGTGAAGCTGCTGGCGTTCGCCATGGGCGCCTCGTTCGGTGGTGTGTCGGGTGCTGTATTCGGCGCATTCCAGGGCTTTGTCTCGCCCGAGTCGTTCACGCTGTGGGAATCGATCTACATCCTGGCCATCGTGGTGCTGGGCGGCATGGGCCATATCCCGGGCGTGATCCTGGGCGGCATCCTGCTGGTGGGCTTCCAGGAACTGCTGCGCGTGGTGGCGGAGCCGATGCAGACCGGCCTGTTCGGCCATGTCATCGTCGATGCCGAGGTGCTGCGCCAGCTGATGTTCGGCCTGGCACTGGTGGGGGTGATGCTGTATCGCCCGGCCGGCATCTGGCCGTCGCCGCGCAAGGAAGATCGCCCGGTGGTGCGCCGGGCGGGCAGCGTTGGCCGTTTCTGACCAGGAGGACATCATGAGCAACAACGAATTCCTCCTGTCCGTACAGGGGGTCAACAAGCGCTTCGGCGGCCTGCAGGCCCTGTCCGACGTGGGCCTGCAGATCCGCAAGGGCGAGATCTATGGCCTGATCGGCCCCAACGGCGCCGGCAAGACCACGTTCTTCAACGTTATCACCGGCCTGTACACGCCCGATTCGGGCGAGTTCGTGCTGGGCGGCAGCGCCTACCAGCCGACGGCCGTGCATGAAGTGGCCCGGACCGGCATTGCCCGCACGTTCCAGAACATCCGCCTGTTCGGCGAGATGACCGCGCTGGAGAACGTGATGGTGGGCCGCCACGTGCGGACCAAGGCCGGCGTGCTCGGCGCGATCTTCCGTCCGCCCTCGGTRCGGCGCGAGGAAGAGGGCATCGAGGACATGGCCCACGATCTGCTGGACTACGTCGGCATCGGCAAGTACGCCAACTTCACCGCGCGCAACCTCTCCTACGGCCACCAGCGCCGCCTGGAGATTGCCCGCGCGCTGGCCACCGAGCCCAAGCTGCTGGCGCTGGACGAGCCYGCGGCCGGCATGAACGCCACCGAGAAGGTGGAGCTGCGCGGCCTGCTCGACAAGATCCGCAACGACGGCCGCACCATCCTGCTGATCGAGCACGATGTGAAGCTGGTGATGGGCCTGTGCAACCAGATGACCGTGCTGGACTACGGCAAGGTCATCGCCCAGGGCCTGCCGCAAGACGTGCAGAACAATCCCGCGGTGATCGAGGCTTACCTCGGCGCATCGGCACACTAAGGCGGGAGAGACGCGCAATGAAACAGACAGTACTGAAGATTTCCGGCCTGAAGGTCGCCTACGGCGGCATCCAGGCCGTCAAGGGCGTGGACCTGGACATCCACGACGGCGAGCTGGTGACGCTGATCGGCGCCAACGGCGCGGGCAAGACCACCACCATGAAGGCCATCACCGGCCTGCAGGGCTGGGCCGGCGGCGACGTGGAGTACATGGGCAAGTCGATCAAGGGCGTGCCCAGCTACACGCTGCTGAAGCAGGGTCTGGCGATGGTGCCGGAAGGCCGCGGCGTGTTCGCGCGCATGACCATCACCGAGAACCTGCAGATGGGCGCGTACACGCGCAACGATGACGCGGGCATCAAGCGCGATATCGACCGCATGTTCGAGACCTTCCCGCGCCTGAAGGAGCGGGCGGACCAGCTGGCCGGCACGATGTCTGGCGGCGAGCAGCAGATGCTGGCCATGGCGCGCGCGCTGATGAGCCAGCCCAAGCTGCTGCTGCTGGACGAGCCGTCGATGGGTCTCTCGCCGATCATGGTCGAGAAAATCTTCGAGGTGGTCCGCACGGTGTCCGCGCAGGGCGTGACCGTACTGCTGGTGGAGCAGAACGCGCGCCTGGCGCTGCAGGCTGCCCACCGCGGCTACGTGATGGAGTCCGGCCTGATCACCATGAGCGGCGACGCCAAGCAGATGCTGGACGACCCCAAGGTGCGCGCGGCCTACCTGGGCGAGTAATCGCCCGGCAGCATCCCGGCCAGTAAAAAAGCCTCGCGATTCGCATCGCGAGGCTTTTTTTATCGACCGAAGCCGGGGATCAGGCCAGCTTCTTGAGCAGCGTGCGCAGCATGCCGATCATCTGGTCGATCTCGCCGCGCGTGACGTTCAGCGCCGGCATGAAGCGCAGCAGGCCCGGACGCGGGGCGTTCAGCAGCAGTCCTTCCGGCCCCATGTCGCGCGCTTCTTCGACGATCTGCGCGCCGATCTCCTTGTTCAGCACGAGCGCGCGCAGCAGACCTTCGCCACGCTCGCCGCCCAGGCCGAATTCGGCCGACAGCGCCAGCAGCTGCTCGCGCAGGTACTCGGCCTTGGCCTTTACCTCGTCCAGGAAGCCCGGCGCGGTCAGCTGGGCGATCACGCTGCTGCCCACCGCCGTCATCAGCGGGTTGCCGTTGTAGGTRCCGCCCTGGTCGCCGGCCTCGAAGCTGGCCACCTCGGCCTTGCAGAGCAGGGCGGAGAGCGGCACGCCGCCGCCGATGCCCTTGCCCAGCGTCATGATGTCCGGCTCCACGCCCGACAGCTCGTAGGCGAACAGCGTGCCGCAGCGGCCGCAGCCGGTCTGCACTTCATCGACGATGAACAGCAGCTTGTGCTTGTCCGCCAGCGCGCGCAGGCCCTGCATGAACTCGCGCGTGGCGGGAATCACGCCGCCTTCGCCCTGCACCGGCTCCAGCATGATGCCGACGGTCTTGTCGGTGATCAGGGCCTCCACGGAAGCCAGGTCGTTCAGCTCCGCCTTCGGGAAGCCCGGCACCTGCGGCGCGAAGATGGTGTCCCAGCCGGCCTTGCCCGACGCGCTCATGGTGGCGAGCGTGCGGCCATGGAAGCTGTGGTCCATGGTGATGATCTCGTACGCGCCGTTCTTGTGCTTGCGCCCCCACTTGCGGGCCAGCTTGATGGCGCCTTCGTTGGCCTCGGCGCCGCTGTTGGCGAAGAAGACCTTGTCGAAGCAGCTGTTGTCGGTGAGCTGCTTGGACAGCACCAGCATCGGCTCGTTGTAGAAGGCGGGGCTCGGGTTCAGCAGCTTGCGGGCCTGCTTCTCCAGCGCCTCGATCATGCCTTCGTTCGAATGGCCCAGGCTGTTCACCGCCCAGCCCTGCACGAAGTCCAGGTATCGCTTGCCGTTATGGTCCGTCAGCCAGGAGCCCTTGCCTTCGGTGAAGACCAGCTCGGGGCGGTTGGTGATGTACATCAGGGATTGGACGGGAAAATCGGCAAATGCCATGGCGGACTCCTGGGTTCGGCGAGTAAGGGGTGAGAGGATCAGACCGGCAAAAACAAAAAGCCACGGGGRTTGCCCGTGGCTTGTCGACCTGAACAGATGCAATGGACGGTCAGCCGCGAGGCACCCTGAGAGGGAGCGACGTACGTGCGCGGCGTCGGAGCATGATCGTGTTCATGTCGGCCAATATAAGGCGCATGCACCCGGGTGTCAAAACCAAATGTGGAAAGTCTGGCAGACCCGGGTGGCATTGTTGTGTCGACGGAACGGCTTGGGGGTGGTCAGGCGGCCCCGGCCGGGTGCATGTCGGCCTCGGACGTGAACGAATCGGCGAAGAACGCGTCCTCGTGCAGTTTGCACTGGGCGGTGAAGTCCGTGCGGGCCGCGTTGACCATCACCGGGGCGCCGCAGGCGTAGACCTCGTGGCCGGACAGGTCCGGATGATCGTCGATCACGGCCTGGTGCACGAAGCCGGTGCGGCCAGCCCAGTTGTCGTCGGGCTGGGCGTTGGAGATCACCGGCACGTACTGGAAGTTCGGCAGGTCGCGCGCCCACTGCTCGCACAGCGTGTGCATGTAGAGGTCGGCCGGGCGGCGGCCGCCCCAGTACAGCGTCATCTTGCGGTCGATGCCGGTATAGGCGGCATGCTCGACGATGGCCTTGATCGGCGCGAAACCCGTGCCGGAGGCCAGCAGGATGATCGGCTTGTCCGAGTCCTCGCGCAGGAAGAAGCTGCCCAGCGGGCCTTCGAAGCGCAGGATGTCGCGCTCCTTCATGGCCGGGGCGCCTTCCTTGGCACCGAACACGTAGTCGGTGAACGCGCCGCCGGGCATATGGCGGATGTGCAGCTCGATCGGGCCTTCCTCGTGCGGCGGCGTGGCGATGGAGTAGCTGCGGCGCTTGCCGTCCCGCAGCAGGAATTCCACGTACTGGCCGGCCAGGTACTGCATGCGCTCGGTGGCGGGCAGTTGCAGGCGGATGGCGATCACGTCGTCCGCCAGGCGCTCCAGCGTGCTCACGCGGCAGGGAATCTTCTTGATGGGGATGTCACCGGCGCCGTGTACTTCGCGGCACTCGATGGTGATATCCGAAGTGGCGTTGGCGCAGCAGAACAGCGCGCGGCCTTCGGTCTTTTCCTGGGCCGTCAGGGCCGAGGCGGCATGGTCGCCCTGGACGAAGCTGCCTTCGACCACACGGCCCTTGCAGGAGCCACAGGCGCCGTTCTTGCAGCCGTAGGGCAGGCCGATGCTGTGGCGCAGGGCCGCGCCGAGGATGGTTTCATCGGCAGCCACCTCGAACTTGTGGCCGCTGGGCATGACGGTTACTTGATAAGCCATAATCAGGTCTATGAGCCAAATTCTGTCGCCGCATGCGGCATTGTCTTACTCCCGGGCGGGTCGCCGCCTGGGCCGTCCGCGCCTGCTGATCGTCGGCTGCGGTGATGTCGGTTCGCGGGTGCTGCGCCTGCTGGCGACGCGCATGCGCGTGTTCGCCGTGACGTCGCAGCCTGCCCGGCGGGCCGAGTTGCGCGCCGCGGGCGCGGTGCCGCTGGTGGCCGATCTGGACCGGCCTGCCACGCTGGCAAGGCTGCGTGGACTGGCGGACCGGGTCATCGACCTGGCCCCGCCGCCCGCGCAGGGGAATGGCGATCCGCGCACACGTGCCTTGCTGGCTGCGTTGCGCCGTACGGCACGGCGCCGCGCCCGGTCGGGGCGCATGGCTGCCCACGCCGCCAGCGAGGCCGCCATTCTACCCGAGCGAGGCTGGCACCGCGCGTTTGAGGCGGCGGCCCGGCATCAGTCCGCCGGAGCCTTTGTCTATGCCAGCACGACTGGCGTCTATGGCGATCGGGGCGGCGCCCGCGTCCAGGAATTCGACACCGTGCGGCCGAAGACGCCCCGGGCGCGCCGCCGCGTGGCGGCCGAGTCCGCCGTGCGCCAGTTCGGGCGCGACGCAGGCTGGCGCGCCAGCATCGTCCGCATTCCCGGCATCTACGCGGCGGACCGCCTGCCCGTAGCCCGCCTGCACAAGGGCACGCCGGCGCTGGCGCCGCAGGACGACGTCTACACCAGCCATATCCACGCCGACGACCTCGCCCGCACCATGATCGCGGCGCTCTGGCGCGGCCGGCCCCAGCGCGTGGTGCACGCCAGCGACGACACCGAGCTGCGCATGGCCGATTACTTCGACCTCGTGGCAGACCGCCGTGGCCTGCCCCGGCCCCCGCGCATCACCCGCGAGCAAGCGCGCGAGGTGATCGAACCGGCACTGCTGAGCTTCATGAGCGAATCGCGCCGGCTCGACAACGGCCGGCTCAAGCGCGAGTTGCGGCTGCGGCTGCGCTATCCCACCGTCACGGACTTCTTCGACGCCTGACTGGGCCCTGACCCAGCCTGCGGCTCCCTGGCACACCGCTTGCGATTCCTATCGCCGCGGTGCTGCTGTCTATACAGGACTGTGCACAATCACCCCATAACGGTGCGATTCAAGGCGTATTCGGCGCTTTTATAGGGCACTCGCCTAGTGCAAACCCCGCGTTGACTTGTATAGACAGGCATTGCACCATTGCCCGACCACAAAGGAGCCGACAGCATGACCCTGCACCGCCGCGCAACGCTCGCCGCCATCGCCCTCGCATCCCTCGTCACCACGCTCGCCGTCCCGGCCCACGCGCAGAACACGCCCGTGACGCTCGGCATGAGTGGCTGGACCGGCTTCGCCCCGCTCACGCTCGCCGACAAGGCCGGCATCTTCAAGAAGAACGGCGTGGACGTGGATATCAAGATGATTCCGCAGAAGGACCGTCACCTGGCGCTGGCCTCGGGCGCGATCCAGTGCGCGGCCACCACGGTGGAGACCCACGTGGCCTGGAATGCCAACGGCGTGCCGATCACGCAGATCGTGCAAYTGGACAAGTCTTATGGCGCGGACGGCCTGGCCGTGCGCGGGGATGTGAAGTCCTTCGCGGACCTCAAGGGCAAGACCATTGGCGTGGATGCGCCGGGCACCGCGCCGTACTTCGGCCTGGCGTGGATGCTCAAGAAGAACGGCATGACGCTCAAGGACGTGAAGCTGACCACGCTGTCCCCGCAGGCCGCGGCGCAGGCTTTCGTGGCCGGGCAGAACGATGGCGCGATGACCTACGAGCCGTATCTGTCGACGGTGCGCGCCAATCCGGACAAGGGCAAGATCCTCGCCACCACGCTCGACTACCCGATGGTCACCGACACCCTCGGCTGCGCGCCGAAATGGCTCAAGGACAATCCCAAGGCCGCCCAGGCGCTGGTGGACAGCTACTTCGAGGCGCTTGAGATGATTCGCAAGGATCCGGCCAAGTCGAACGAGATCATGGGTGCGGCGGTCAAGCAGACCGGCGAGCAGTTCGCCAAGTCGTCGGCCTACCTGCGCTGGCAGGACAAGGACGCCAATCGCACCTTCTTCGCGGGCGAGCTGGCCAGCTTCAGCAAGGAGGCCGCGGCCGTGCTGCTCGATATCGGCGTGATCCGCCAGGCGCCGGACGTGACCACGCTCTATGACGCCCGATTCCTCAAGTAAGCCGGAGGCCGCCGTGAGCCAGATTTCCCAGGTTTCCACGCCCGTGGCGCGCATGCCCGCACCGGCGAACGGTGCAAGCGGCGATGACAGCACCGCCGCCGCGCGCCGCCGCCATCCGTGGCTGTCGCCGCTGGTGCCGGTGGGCGGCCACGCGCGCTGGCTGCTCGGCCTGTCGTTCTTCGCGGTCTTCTTCGCGGTGTGGGCGGCGGTCACGCTGGGCGGCTTCGTSCCGCGCACCTTCCTGGCCGAYCCGCTGACCATGGCGCGCGAAGGCGTGGTCCTGTTCACGCAATACAACTTCCTCGGCGACATCGGCATGACGGTGTGGCGCGTGGTCGGCGGCTTCTTGCTGGCCGCCGTGCTGGCCGTACCGCTCGGCATCTTCATGGGCGCGTACAAGGCGGCGGAAGCGTTCTTCGAGCCCTTTGTCTCGTTCTGCCGCTACCTGCCGGCCTCGGCCTTTATCCCGCTGCTGATCCTCTGGGCCGGCATCGGCGAGACGCAGAAGCTGCTGGTGATCTTCATCGGCTCGTTCTTTCAGATTGTGCTGATGGTGGCGGTGACGGTGGGCGGGGCGCGCAAGGATCTGGTGGAGGCCGCCTACACGCTCGGCGCTACGCCGCGCGGCATCGTGCGGCGCGTGCTGATTCCGGGCGCGGCGCCGGAGATTGCCGAAATCCTGCGGCTGGTGCTGGGCTGGGCCTGGACCTATGTGATCGTGGCGGAGCTGATCGGCTCGTCGTCCGGCATCGGCCACATGATCACGGACAGCCAGGCGCTGCTCAACACCGGGCAGATCATCTTCGGGATCATCGTTATCGGCTGCATCGGGCTGGTGTCCGATCTCGTCTTCAAGCTGGCCAACCAGCGCCTGTTTCCGTGGAGTTCGATCAAATGAGCGCGCTGTCGATCCAGCAGGTTTCTCGTACTTTTTCGAATCCGCGCGGTGGCGTCACCCAGGCGCTGCTGCCGGTGGACTTCGATGTGCGCGATAACGACTTCGTCACCATCCTTGGCCCGTCAGGCTGCGGCAAGTCCACGCTGCTGCGCATCGTGGCAGGGCTGGACACGCCCTCGGGCGGGCGCGTGCTGCTCGACGGCCAGCCGGTGGCCGGGCCGGGCGCCGATCGCGGCATGGTGTTCCAGTCGTACACGCTCTTTCCGTGGCTGACCATCGAGCAGAACGTGCGCTTCGGCTTGCGTGAGCGCGGCATGAGCGCGGCGAACCAGAAGGAGCGGAGCGACTATTTCATGGCCCGCGTGGGGCTGCGCGGCTTCGAGCACCACTACCCGAAGCAGCTCTCGGGCGGCATGCAGCAGCGCACGGCGATTGCCCGCGCGCTGGCCAACGACCCCAAGATCCTGCTGCTCGACGAGCCCTTCGGCGCGCTGGACAACCAGACCCGCGTGCTGATGCAGGAGCTGCTGCTCGGCATCTGGGAGTCCGCGCGCAAAACGGTATTATTCGTCACGCACGATATCGACGAGGCCATCTTCATGGCCAACCGCGTGGCGGTGTTTTCCGCCAGACCGGGTCGGATCAAGAGCGAGATCGCGGTGGATTTCCCCCATCCGCGCCATTACACGATCAAGACTTCGCCCGAGTTCTCCGCGCTGAAGGCGCGGCTGACCGAGGAAATTCGTGCCGAGGCCATGGCCGCGGCCGAGCACTGACCGCCATGAATCACCCCGCTGCCGGCCCCATCCCGACCAACCCCTCCACGCCTTCGGCGCCCTCCGCGCTYTATCAGCAGGTGAAGGAGTACATCGCCCGCCAGATCCAGAGCGGCGCATGGCAGCCGGGCGACCGCGTGCCGTCGGAGCAGGAGCTGGTGACCCGGTTCTCGGTGTCGCGCATGACCGTCAACCGGGCGCTGCGCGAGCTGTCCGAGCAGGGCAGGGTGGTGCGCGTGGCCGGCGTGGGCACCTTCGTGGCGGAGCACAAGCCGCAATCGACGCTGCTCTCCGTGGTCAACTTGCAGGACGAGATCCGCATGCGCGGCCATGACTATGCGTGCGATGTGATCCTGGTGGAGCGCGTYTCGGCGTCGATCGAGGTGGCGGCGGCGCTCGAGCTGCGCACCGGCGAGTCGGTCTATCACTCGGTCTGCGTGCATCGCGAGGACGGCGTCCCGGTGCAGYTGGAAGACCGCTACGTCAATCCGCGCGTGGCGCCGGACTTCATCACCCAGGATTTCCGCGATACGCAGCCGGGCGAATACCTGCTGCGCAACGTGCCTTACGACCAGGTGGAACACGTGGTCGATGCGATTGCCGCTACCCCCGAGCAGGCCGCGCAACTGGAAATGCCGCCGACCCAACCGTGCCTGCTCCTGACGCGGCGCACCTGGACGAGTGGCGTGCCGGTCACGTTCGTGCGCTGCCTGCATCCGGGCAACCGCTATCGCCTCGGCAGCCGCTTCCGCGCCGACGGCAATCCGGCCTTCGGCTAAAACTGAGTAGCTGGGGCCAGTTAGTACTGGCCTTCGGCCCCCATTTTCGACTAACCTGTATAGACAGGCTCATACAACTGATTTTAGAACGCGGTTGAGCCGATTCTCAAAAGATCCCCAAAGATCCAACAGGACGATGCAGCACATGACCACTCCCGATTCCCGCCCCGACCTGACGCTGGACCCCGGCCACGTCACCCTGGCCGACCTGCGCCGCATCTACCGGGGCGAAGTGCGCCTGGCGATGGCGGACGCGGCCTGGGCCGGCGTGCGCGCGGCGCAGGCCACCGTGCAGGACATCATCGACGCCGACGCCGTCGTCTACGGCATCAACACCGGCTTCGGCAAGCTGGCCCAGTCGCGCATTCCGCATGACAAGCTGGCCGAGCTGCAACGCAACCTCGTGCTCTCCCACAGCGTGGGCACCGGCCCGGACCTCGCGGCGGACACCGTGCGCCTGATCCTGGCGATGAAGGCCATCAGCCTCGCGCGCGGCCATTCGGGCGTGCGCCCGGCCGTGATCGAGGCGCTGCTGGCGCTGGCCAACCACGGCGTGACGCCGTGTATCCCGGCCAAGGGCTCGGTGGGCGCCAGCGGCGACCTCGCCCCGTTGGCCCATATGTCGTGCACGCTGATCGGCGTGGGCGATGTCTATATAGATAGCCGCCGCGTGCCGGCGGCGCAGGGGCTGGCCCACGCCGGGCTGGAGACCTTCGCGCTCGGCCCCAAGGAAGGGCTGGCGTTGCTGAACGGCACGCAGGTGTCCACGGCGCTGGCGCTGGCCGGCCTGTTCGCCGCCGAAGACGCCTTCGCGGCCGGATTGGTGGCCGGGGCGCTCTCGCTCGAAGCCATCAAGGGCTCGGTCAAGCCGTTCGATGCGCGCATTCACGCCGCGCGGGGCCAGGTCGGCCAGATCGAGGTGGCCGGTGCGGTGCGGGCGATGCTCGACGGCAGCGAGATCGTCGATTCCCACAAGGGCTGCGGCCGCGTGCAGGACCCGTACTCGATCCGCTGCCAGCCGCAGGTGATGGGCGCCTGCCTGGACAACCTGACTCATGCCGCGCGCATCCTGCGCATCGAGGCCAACGCGGCGTCCGACAACCCGCTGGTCTTCCCCGAACAGGGCGACGTGGTCTCGGGCGGCAACTTCCACGCCGAGCCGGTGGCCTTCGCCGCCGACATCCTCGCGCTGGCCATCGCCGAGATTGGTGCGATTTCCGAACGCCGGCTGGCGCTGCTGCTCGATACCGGGCTGTCCGGCCTGCCGCCGTTCCTGGTGCGCGATGGCGGCCTGCACTCCGGTTTCATGATCGCGCAGGTGACGGCGGCGGCACTCGCCTCCGAGAACAAGTCGCTCTCGCATCCGTCCAGCGTGGACAGCCTGCCCACCTCCGCCAACCAGGAAGACCATGTGTCGATGGCCACCTACGGCGCGCGCCGGCTCGGCGAGATGGCGGCCAATACAGCGGTGATCGTCGGCATCGAGGCGATGGCCGCSGCGCAGGGCATCGAATTCCAYCGGCCGCTGAAGTCGTCGCCGCTGGTGGAGCAGGAACTGGCGCGCATCCGCGCCCGCGTGGACTTTGTCGAGGGCGACCGCTACCTCGCGCCCGACATCGAGGCCATGAAGCAATGGGTCGTGCAGGGCGATGCCGGGGCCGGCTGGCCCGAGGCCGTGCGCGCGATCCTGCCGACGAATGCCAGCTGATTTCAGCCTCTGACCCCCATCTGACAAATTCGAATCTCCCAACGGAGCCCCCCGACCATGAACGCTAACGAACACCAATTCCAGCGCGGCCAGCGCGAGATCCGCGCGCCGCACGGCAGCCAGTTGCATTGCAAGAACTGGCTGATCGAAGCTGCCTACCGGATGATCCAGAACAACCTCGACCCCGATGTGGCCGAGCGCCCGCAGGACCTGGTGGTCTACGGCGGCATCGGCAAGGCCGCGCGCAACTGGGAATGCTTCGACGCCATCCTGGACAGCCTGCGCCGCCTGGGCGAGGACGAATCGCTGCTGGTGCAGTCGGGCAAGCCGGTGGGCATTTTCCGCACGCACCCGGACGCGCCGCGCGTGCTGATCGCCAACTCCAACCTCGTGCCGCACTGGGCCAACTGGGACAAGTTCAACGAGCTGGACCGCGCCGGACTGATGATGTACGGCCAGATGACGGCCGGCTCGTGGATYTATATCGGCACGCAGGGCATCGTGCAGGGCACCTTCGAGACCTTTGTCGAGGCCGGCAACCAGCACTTCGGCGGCGACCTCGCCGGCAAATGGATCCTGACGGCCGGGCTGGGCGGCATGGGCGGCGCGCAGCCGCTGGCCGGGGTGCTGGCCGGAGCCTGCGTGCTGGCCATCGAGTGCGAGGAATCGCGCATCGACTTCCGGCTGCGCACGCGCTATGTGGACAAGAAGGCCACTACGCTGGACGAGGCGCTGGCCATGATCGCCGACGCCACCGCGAAGAAGGAGGCCATCTCGGTCGGCCTGCTCGGCAACGCCGCCGAGATCGTGCCGGARCTGGCGCGTCGCGCCCAGGCCGGCGGCATGCGGCCGGACATCGTCACTGACCAGACCTCGGCCCATGACCTCGTCAACGGCTACCTGCCCGAAGGCTGGACCGTGGCGCAGTGGGAAGACCTGCGCCAGCGCGACCCGAAGGCGGTGGAAGCCGCCGCGCGCGCGTCCATCGTCAAGCATGTGAAGGCGATGCTGGCCTTCAAGGCGATGGGCGTGCCGACGCTGGACTACGGCAACAACATCCGCCAGGTAGCGTTCGACGAAGGCGTGAAGAACGCGTTCGATTTCCCGGGCTTCGTGCCGGCCTATATCCGCCCGCTGTTCTGCCGTGGCAAGGGGCCGTTCCGCTGGGTGGCGCTGTCGGGCGACCCGGAAGACATCTACAAGAYCGACGCCAAGATGAAGGAGCTGTTCCCCGAGGACAAGCACCTGCACCGCTGGCTGGACATGGCGCGTGATCGCATTGCCTTCCAGGGCCTGCCGTCGCGGATCTGCTGGGTGGGGCTGGACGAGCGCCACCGCGCCGGGCTGGCGTTCAACGAGATGGTGAAGTCGGGCGAACTCAAGGCGCCCATCGTGATTGGGCGCGATCACCTCGACTGCGGCTCGGTGGCCTCGCCGAACCGGGAGACCGAGGCCATGCGCGACGGTTCCGATGCCGTGTCAGACTGGCCGCTGCTCAACGCACTGCTGAATACCGCCGGCGGCGCCACCTGGGTCAGCCTGCACCATGGCGGCGGCGTGGGCATGGGCTTCTCGCAGCATGCCGGGGTCGTYATCGTCTGCGATGGCACCGACGCTGCCGCGAAGCGCATCGAACGTGTACTCTGGAATGATCCGGCCACGGGCGTCATGCGCCATGCCGATGCCGGTTACGAGAGCGCCATCGCCTGCGCCCAGGAGAAGGGCCTGGACCTGCCGATGGTGAAGGGTTGAAGGGTTGAACGCTTGAAAGGTTGGAAGCGAGCATGAAGGAACTGGAGCCGGGTGTGGTGCGGTTTGCCCTCGACGCCATCGCCCCCACGCCGTGGAAGAACGGCGGCGGTACCACGCGCGAGATCGCCGTGTGGCCGCCGGGCGCGGGCATGGACGCCTTCGCGTGGCGCGTAAGCGTGGCGGACATCGTCGCCGACGGGCCGTTCTCGGCCTTCCCCGGCATTGACCGCCAGATCGCGCTGCTGGACGGCGCCGGCGTGCATCTGCAGGCCCACGACGACTCGTTCTGCCACCGGCTCACGGCCATCGGCGAGCCGTTCGGGTTTGCCGGCGACACGGCCGTGCACGCCACGCTGGTGGAGGGCCCGACGCGCGACTTCAACGTGATGTCCCGGCGCGGGGTGTGCCACGCCGACGTGACCCTGCAGCGCCAGCCGTTCGACGTGGAAACCGGCAACGATGCCGTGATGGTGTTCGTGATCCGGGGCGAATGGCGCGGTGCCGATGGCCTGACGCTACGGGATGGCGAGGGCCTGCTGGTGTCGGCAGGCGCTGCGCCGGGCCGGCTGGCGCTGGCACCGGCCGAAATCTCCGCGCTGTGCCTGCGCGTGTTGCTGCAAATGGAGCCTGCYCAATGACGATTTCCCACGCGCCGTCTGCCGATGGCGTCTGGCACCACTGCCACCTGCTGCCCGAGCCCGGGCAGGACACGGCGCTCCGCGATGGCGCTATCGTCGTGGCCGATGGCCGCATCGTCTGGATCGGCGCGCACGCGGCGCTGCCGGACAGTTATCTCCACCTGCCGCGCCACGACGCCGGGGGCGCCTGGATCACCCCCGGTCTGGTCGATTGCCATACCCATCTGGTCTATGGCGGCCAGCGCGCCGACGAGTTCGCGATGCGGCTGGCCGGCGCCAGCTACGAGGAGATTGCCCGGGCCGGTGGCGGCATCGTCTCCACGGTGCGCGCCACGCGCGAGGCCGACGAGGACACGCTGTTCGCCCAGGCCGCGGCGCGGCTGCAGCCGCTGCTGGCCGAAGGCGTGACCGCCATCGAAATCAAGTCCGGCTATGGACTCTCGCTGGACGCCGAGCGCAAGCAGTTGCGCGTGGCGCGCCGGCTCGGCACGGCCTTCGGCGTCACCGTCCACACCACCTTCCTGGGTGCGCACGCGCTGCCACCCGAGTACGTGGGCCGGGCGGACGACTATATTGATCTGGTCTGCGACACCATGCTGCCGGCGCTGGCCGGGGAAGGGCTGGTCGATGCCGTGGACGCATTCTGCGAGGGCATCGGCTTCTCGCCCGCGCAGACCACGCGCGTGTTCGAGGCCGCCGCGCGGCACGGCCTGCCCGTCAAGCTCCATGCCGAGCAACTCAGCAACCTCGGCGGCGCGGCGCTGGCGGCGAGCTTCCACGCGCTGTCCGCCGACCATCTCGAACATCTGGACGAGGCCGGCGTACGCGCCATGGCCGCCGCCGGCACCGTGGCCGTGCTGCTGCCGGGCGCCTACTACTTCCTGCGCGAYACCCACCTGCCGCCGCTGGCGCTGCTGCGCGAGCACGGCGTGCGGATTGCGCTGGCGACCGACCATAACCCGGGCACCTCGCCGACCACCTCGCTGCTGCTGATGATGAACATGGCCTGCACGCTGTTCCGCATGACYGTGCCCGAGGTGCTGGCCGGGGTGACCACCCACGCGGCGCACGCGCTGGGCGCGGCGGACCGGCATGGCACGCTCGCCGCCGGGCGAGCGGCGGACTTCGTGCTGTGGCAGGTGGCCACGCCRGCCGAGCTGGCCTACTGGTTCGGCCGCAATCCCTGCGCGGCAGTGGTGCGGCAGGGACGKATCTATCCGACTGGGGCTAGCGTGGGGGGCACGCCATGAGCGCGGGCCATCTCTTCGCACCGTCCGCCCTGCTGCCCGAAGGCTGGGCGCGCAACGTCCGCCTGGGCTGGGACGCGCAGGGCAGGCTGACCGAGGTCACGCCCGACGCCACCGCCGCCCCGGGGGACGAACACGCGGCGGGCCCGGTGCTGCCGGGCATGCCCAACCTCCACTCGCACGCATTCCAGCGCGGCTTTGCCGGGCTGACCGAGTACCGCAGCATCACGGCGGACGAAGACCCGGCCGGCGGCGACTCGTTCTGGAGCTGGCGCACGCTGATGTACCGCTTCGCGCTGCGGCTCTCGCCGGACGCGCTGGAGGCCATCGCCACCCAGCTCTATATAGAGATGCTGCGCGCCGGCTATACCAGCGTCTGCGAATTCCATTACGTCCATCATGATCCGGAGGGCCAGCCGTACGCCACGCCCGCCGAGATGTCGCTGCGGCTGCTGCGCGCGGCGCACCGGGCCGGCATCGGCATGACGCTGCTGCCGGTGCTGTACCAGACCGCCGGTTTCGGCGGCAAGCCGGCGCAGGCGGACCAGCGGCGCTTCCTGCACGACACCGATGCCATGCTGGCGCTGCTCGCCGACCTCGCCCCGGCCTGCGCCGAGCACGGCGCGCGGCTCGGGCTGGCGCCGCACTCGCTGCGCGCGGTGCCGCCGGAGAGCCTGGCGCGCGCCGTGGCCGGGCTGCATGCGATGGACGCCACCGCGCCGGTGCACATCCATATCGCCGAACAACAGAAGGAGGTCGATGACTGCCTCGCGTGGTGCGGCGTGCGGCCGGTGGAGTGGCTGCTCGATCACGCGCCCGTCGATGCGCGCTGGTGCCTGATCCACGCCACGCATATGGATTGGGACGAGCGCCGGCGGCTGGCCCACAGCGGCGCGGTGGCCGGCATCTGCCCGACCACCGAGGCCAACCTCGGCGATGGCGTGTTCGATGCCGCGCCCTACCTCGCCCAGCAGGGCGCGTGGGGCATCGGTTCGGACAGCCACGCGAGCGTGAGTGTGGCTGAAGAACTACGAACCTTCGAATACGGCCAGCGGCTGGGCCTGCAACGGCGCAATGTGCTGGCTTCGGCGCAGCATGCCCAGGTGGCGGACCGGCTCTGGCTCGAAGCCGTGGCCGGCGGCGCCCGCGCGGCGGCGCGTAACGTGGCCGGGCTGGCGGTGGGCCAGCAGGCCGATTTCCTCGTGCTGGACGGCGCCCACGCCACGCTGGCGGGGCTGGACGGCCCGCGCGCGCTGGCGACCCACGTGTTCGCCAGCCACGGGCATGAGACACTAGCGGAAGTCCGCACCGCCGGCATCCGCCGGGTGCAGCAGGGTTCGCATCCGCAACAAACGGAAGCGGCCCGGTTGTTCGCCGCCACGCGCGCCGGCCTGCTGGCCGACTGATCTCCTGAAGCAGCCCCCTACATCACGATGTCCTTCACCACCGATACCCCCGCTTTCACCCTGCATCGCGGCACGCGCCCGCTGCTGGTGTCGATGCCGCACGTCGGCACGTACCTGCCCGCGCCGCTGGCCGCCCGCCTCACGGCCGAGGCGCGCACCGTGCCCGATACCGACTGGCACATGGACCGGCTCTATGAATTCGCGCGCGAGCTRGGCGCCTCCGTGCTGATGGCCACCCATTCGCGCTACGTGGTGGACCTGAACCGCCCGCCCGATAACGCCAACCTGTACCCGGGCCAGGACACCACGGGCCTGTGCCCGGTCGACACCTTCGACAAGACGCCGGTCTACGCCGATGGATCGAAGGGCCCGGACGACGCCGAGATCGCCCAGCGCCGCGACGCGATCTGGCATCCGTACCACGCCGCCCTGCAGGAAGAACTGAAGCGCCTGAAGGCCGAACACGGCACCATCGCGCTGTGGGACGCCCACTCGATCCGCTCGGTGCTGCCGCGCTTCTTCGACGGCAAGCTGACCGACTTCAACCTCGGTTCGGCGGATGGCGCGAGCTGCGACAAGGGCCTGGCGGACGATGTGCTGGCGATTGCCAGCGCGGTGCCGGCGCACACCGCCGTGCTCAATGGCCGCTTCAAGGGTGGCTACATCACGCGCCAGTACGGCAACCCGGCCAACGGCGTGCACGCGATCCAGCTCGAGCTGACGCAGTCGTCGTACATGGAAGAGGTCTACCCGTTCGCCTACGACCCRTCGAAGGCCGGCGCCATCCAGCCGGCCATCCGGCAGATGCTGGAGACGGTGCTGGGGTTTGTGGAAGCGCGCTGAGGGTTTGAGGCGCTGACCCTCTTCCGCTGTTGGGGGAAGGGCGCCTGACTCAGGCCGCTATTGCTCGGGGACAATTGCATTCCCATTGCAATTAGGAAGTGGCCCCGAGCGATTTCATTGATCGCGTCGCATTCAAGAGAATTGCTATAGACGTTGGTGATCGCATTGCGTCAGCCTTTTGGCTTTTGCCAGGAAGGGAGACGTAAGGTGAAGCAAAACGACGCGCCGAATGCAAGGCCATGCGGGCACATCCTGCATACGGATCCACCTCTCTACGTGCTCGTCACGTACTGCCCGCAGCGCGCTCAACCGGACTTCGTCCGGGCCTCCTGCGAGGCCATCGACGAGACCTATCATGGGCGTCCTGGCAATGCCCTGACGGTTTTTCTGTCGCCGTTCGATGCCTATCTGTCTGCGGCATACATCTCGCAACCCGGCGAGCCGTATCACGTCGTGCACGCCGCTCGTTTCGACCCGCGCGAACTGATCCACACCAACGGCGGCAAACTCCATATTTCCCTTCATTGCGGTTTCGGGGCTCACGACGGGCGACTCGTCAGACGGCGTGCGGGCAGTATCGTGACGCTCTCGGCGGAACAATCCTGGGACATTGATTCCCACAACGTCAGTGCCGTCGATATCAACCTCACGGATCATGACCTCAAGGGATATCAAAGCCTTCGAGACGCTGCAGGACTCTTCGCGCACGCGGAATCCCACGCGCCGTTCCTGAGCCTGCCTCACCCGGCAAGGGCGCAGGCCGTCGGGCGCGCCATTGCTTGCATGGAAGGCACCGTGGATCTGTCGCACAAGGCGAACCAGTGCGCGATTTATGATCCGGAAGCCGGCGCATGGCATTTCGTCCCCATCGGCGTGTTCTTCGACGCCCAGAATGAGGAGGCGTGCCCATCATGACATCGGCCGATACGCGTTACTTGATCGGGGAAGGTGACAAGACTGGAACAGGCGGTTATCAGTCCGCCAGCAGCACGTCGACCAATATGGGGAAGCGCATTGCGTTGGAAGGAGACTATGCGAGCTGCCCCGCCTGCAAGGCTGGCGGTCCCGTCTATAACGACTGCGACCCGCGATGGTACGAGAACGGAAAAGCCGTGCTCGTCGAGGGCGCCCGGGTCTTCTGTCAATGCAAGGAGAAGCCGCGTGTTTTTGCCTCGCAACGCACGATGTCCACTGAGGTGGTCAGCGGGAATACTGGTGCTACCGCGCCGACGGTCCTGTCTCCTTCGCAATGGGTAGATGCAAGCCGTCACAAAGCCAGCCATAGGGACACCGCGACGGCGCTGGCAGATCATCCCACGCTGATCTGCCCGAACATGACCAATGACGCCTTCGCCGCGCTCGCGATGGATCTATGCGCGATTCTCGTGGCTCGCACCGAGGCACGACTGGCGGAATTGCGCCGCTGGGATGCCGAAGCCAGACGCAATGTTCAAACGTGGTTTGGCGTTACGGATAGCCGGACACGCGAGACGCTGAGCAGTGGGTTGGGCCGGATGCTGGCCGTATTCAGGCGCTTGCGGCCGGCCAATTTCGTACGGTACTCGCCTTCGGCGCTTGAGTTTGTTGGCTGTGTTTCCAAGCCGGACGCAGAAAAGCGCGGCGTCGTTGCGGCTGTTTGCAAACCGGACGTCAAGACCCATACGATTGCCATAGCATTGAATTTCTGCGAGATGCCGGATGACCATGACCGCAAAGACTCTCAACTCCTCACCTTGGCACATGAGGTCTCACATTTCCACGACACCATGGATACGGAGGATCATCACTATTTCCTCTGGAATGCCATCGCGCTTGCGCGCGCCAGGCATCCCGCATGCATCACGAACGCAGACAACGTGGCGGGGTATGTTGTCGTACATGGCCCGATCCCTGATAGCTTTGGCGTTGGTATGCGGTAGCGCCATCGCAATGGCATGCAAGCCGGGCGAGCAGTTCAACGCGAGGTTTTCCACCGAGGCCGATCAGTTAGCCGGTGCGGAGGCTGGCAGGCTAGGTGCCTGGGTTGCGGAGCTGCAGCGCAGCTACCCAAAACGCGATCTGTWCATCCTGGTGAGCTATGTAAAGGAACGGGGAGCATCCGAGGCCATTGCGGAGCGGCGCGCCGACTGGATAAAGGATTTCCTTGTCAGCATGGGCGAGGAGCCGAAGACCATCGTCTACGGCGGGGCGACGGTGCGCCTGAATCCGACAGGGCGGGACTACAGCGGCGCCACCGATTCCTCTGTCGCCATCGAATTTGGGCCGGGGTGCCCGAATCGATGCTGCGGAGCGCTGCGCGAGTAATTGGGCGCCAGCGGCGCTTGAATGCCGACGGTTTTCTCCCCTCGCCCTTCGGGAGAGGGGCGGGGGAGAGGGCAGGCGGTTCAACCTGCCCCGCCGCTTACTTCTTCGTCACCTTCGCATCGGCCTTGTTGCCGGTCGCCTCGTTGTACCGTTCGACATATTCCTCGAACAGTTTCCGGATCGAGCGGCCGATCTTCACGTAGTCGGACTCGTTCAGGTTCGCCAGCGACACCCGGCCGGACGGRTGCTGCGTGCCGAAGCCCCGGCCSGGCAGCAGGACCACGCCGGCTTCYTCGGCCAGGCGGAACAGCAGTTCCACCGGCTCGGCCGAGCCCAGCACCCACTTCACGAACTCCGGCCCGATGGCCTTGCCGCCCAGTTGCTCGATGTCGAGCAGGGTGTAGTAATCCACCGCATTCGGGTCGTCCGCGTTCTCCGGCGCGATGCCGATCTCGCGGAACAGGGCGGCCTTGCGGTTGCGGATCAGCCGCTTCATCGCCTGCTTGTAGGCGTCCGGCGTGTCCATCAGCGAGAACAGCGAGAACAGCACCATCTGCACCTGCTGCGGCGTGGAGAGCCCTGCCGTGTGGTTCAGGGCCACGGTACGGCTGTCCGCCACGATGCGGTCGATGAACTTGAGCTGGTCCGGCGTGGTGGTGATGGAGTTGTAGCGCTTGTGCAGTGCCTTGCGCTGCGCCTCCGGCAGCTTGGCCAGCTGCTCGTCGAAGATGTTCTCGCGGTGCGTGGCAATCACGCCCAGCCGCCAGCCTGTGGCGCCGAAATACTTCGAGAACGAGTACACCAGGATGGTGTTGCGCGGGCAGAGCGCGAACAGCGAGACGAAGTTATCGGCAAACGTGCCGTACACGTCATCGGTGAGGATGATCAGGTCCGGGCGGGATTCGACGATGGAGGCCAGGTACTCCAGGCTCTCGTCGCTCATCCGCACGGACGGCGGGTTGCTCGGGTTGACCAGGAAGAAGGCCTTGACCTTGGGGTCGCGCAGCTTGTCCAACTCCTGCTTGGAGTACTGCCAGCCCGCCTTCGGGTCGGCATCGACCATCAGCTCCACGAGCTGGTAGTCGTTCAGCTCGGGGATCTCGATATAGGGCGTGAAGATCGGCATGCCCAGCGCGATGGTGTCGCCGGCCTTGATCAGGTGGTTCTCGCGGAACGAGTTGAACAGGTAGGTCATGGCGGCCGTGCCGCCTTCCACCGCGAACAGGTCGAACTCGCCGATGAACGGATGGTCGCCGATCATCTCCTTGCGGATGTACTGGCCGACGACGACCTCGGACAGCTTCAGCATGCGGTCCGGCACCGGGTAGTTGCAGGCCAGGATGCCTTCGCACATCTCGTACAGGAAATCCCCGGCGTTCAGGCCGAGCTGGTCGCGCACGTAGGACACCGCGCCGGCCAGAAACTTCACGCCGGGCACGTTCTCGAATTCSCGGGCGAAGAGGTCGAAACGCTCCTCGATGCCATCCCGCCGCGGAAAGCCGCCCACGCCCTCGGGCATGTACGAGAACGACCGCTCCGACTCGCGCATCGCGAACAGCCCAAGCTGCCAGAAGCCATGGCGTGGCACGGTGGCCAGGAAGTTCGGATTGCCGCGCCCGGCGTTGAGCATCAGGCGGTTGGCGTCGCCGCTGGCCAGCTGGATCAGTTCGTCCTTGAGTTCGAACGGCGACAGGCTGGAGAGTTTTGCAAGATCCGGTTTGCTCATCAATCGCTCCTTCAGGAAATCAGACCAGTCCGACCACGAGCGGACCCAGCAGGGTCAGCAGCACGTTGGCCAGCGCGTAGGTGATGGCGAACGGCACGGTGGGCACCGGGCTTTCCGCCTTGTCGAGGATGCCGCCGAAGGCGGGGTTGGCGCTGCGCGAGCCAGACAGCGCGCCGGCCAGCAGCGCGGCGTTGTCGTAGCGCAGCACGTAGCGGCCGAACAGCATGGTCAGGAACAGCGGCAGCAGGGTGACCACGGCGCCGAGCAGGAAGATGGTCACGCCACTGTCGCGCAGCGTGTGCACGGCCTGCAGGCCCGAGTTGATGCCGACGATGGCCACGAAGGCGGCCAGGCCGAAGTCCTTCAGCAGCTGGCACGCGGCCGTCGGCATGGCGCCGTACATCGGATGCTTGGACCGCGCCCAGCCGAACACCAGGCCGGACAGCAGCGCGCCGCCGCCCGAGCCCAGCGTAAGCGGGATATCGCCGATGCGCACTACCAGCAGGCCGATCAGCAGGCCCACCAGCACGCCGGTGCCGAAGTAGACGAAATCGGTCTTCTCGCTCGGCACCAGCTCGTAGCCGGCGCGCTCGGCGGCGCGCCTGGTGTCCGCCGGGGTGCCGTAGAAGGTGATGATGTCGCCGTGCTGGAGCTTCAGGTCGGGCAGGATCGGCAGCGCGTGGTCGTAGCGCTCGATGCGTTCCAGGTACACGCCGTGCCGCATCTCGCGCTCCACGCCGGCCACGATCTCGCCCAGCGGCTTGTTGTTCATGCCGGTGGCCGTGAACACCGCGCGGCGRGTCTGCATGACCATGCCCATGCCTTCCGCRTCGGCAATTTCCTCGCCGATCTGGAGCGCCGTGGGCACCATGGCGTCGCGWCGGCCCACCAGCAGCACGACGTCGCCCTCGTTCAGCACCGTGTCCTGCTTGAACTCGAGCGCCTTGCCGCCGCGCTGGATCTTCTCCACCGTGACGAGGTCCTCGCCGCCCATCTCGATCTGGGCCACGGTCTTGCCCGCCGCCCCGCCCACGCGGAACAGCCGGCCCACCAGCCGGGGCAGCGCGCCGGCCTGGCCCGGCCCGAACTGCGGCAGGCCGCCGTGCATGGACGCCTCCACCTTCTTCGAGTCAGTCTTCAGGTCGCTGCCCATGAAGCGGGGCAGGATGTTCACGCAGACGATGATCGCGCCGAGCGAGCCGAACACATAGGTCACCGCGTAGCCTATCGCCACGTTGGCCTGCATGATCTTCACCTGGTCCGGCGGCAGGCCGAGCTTGGTGATGGCGTCCCCGGCCGTGCCGATGATGGCCGACTGGGTCATGCCGCCCGCCGCCAGCCCCGCCGCGATGCCCTTGTCGAGGTGGAAGATCTTGGCCAGCACCACCACCGTGACCAGCCCCGCCACGGCCATGAACACCGCCATGGCGATTTCCCGCAGCGAACTGCGGTTCAGCGAGTTGAAGAACTGCGGGCCGCTTTCATAGCCCACCGCGTAGATGAAGACCGCGAACATCACGGCCTTCACGCCGTTGTCGATCTCCACGCCCACCTGGCTGATGATCACGGCCGCCAGCAATGAGCCGGCCACGCCACCYAGCTGGAACTTGCCGAAYGTGATCTTGCCGATGGCGTACCCGACCGCCAGCGACAGGAACAGCGCCGACTCGGGTGATTTCTGGAAGATGGTRTGCAACCAATCCATGGGACCTCCTGAAACGCGACACAGGGTCAAAGTTTTGACGGGGAACGGCRGGGGGTGTGTGACGCAGCGGGAGGCGAACTGGGAGGGCGGGTGAAATCCATGGCGCGGCGGGGGCTCCTCGTCGGACGCCTGCCGGSGGCGGCAGACGTGAAGGATTATCCGCGTGGCGTTATTCAGCCCGTACTGAATTGTTTTGGATGCGTATTAAACGCATTGGAGGAATGTGACGAATCGGACGCCGCGCCGGGGGTGGCGCCGGCGTCGCAAATCATTACTTGCCGCTGGCAAGCCGCTCCTGGATATGCTGGGCGCGCTGGGCCGAGCCCGGGTGCGAGCTGAGCATGCTGGACTGGCCGCCATCGAGCGTCGCCATCTTCTGGAACGCGGTGACCAGCGCCTGGCGGTTAGCGCCATTCCTGGTCAGCAGGTCGAACGAGTAGTCGTCGGCGGCGCTTTCCTGGCGCTGGGAGAACTGCGCGTTGACGAACTGCTCGCCGATGGCGGCCAGTTGCGACGAGGACAGCGCGGTCAGCGTGGCGTTGCCGGTGGCGCCGAGCAGCCCGCGCGCGGCGGCGGTGGTGTAGGCCACCTGCATGGCCGACCTGGTGTGGCCGAGCGCCACGTGGCCGACCTCGTGGCCGAGCACGCCGCGGACCTCGTCGTCGCTCATCATGTCCATCAGCCCGCTGTAGACGCGCACGCAGCCGTTGGCCATGGCCCAGGCGTTGACGTCCTTGGTCACGTAGACCTTGGCGTCCAGCGGCAGGCCGGTGTTCTGCAGGCCACTCATGACCGTGGCCAGCCGCTTGGTGTAGGGGCTGTCGGCCGGGGCGAGCGTGTTCTTCTTGTCCATCTCGGCGCAGGACTGGTCGGAGAGYTGCTTGACGCTCATGTCGGAGAGCGTGGCGGCGGTGAACAGGCTGCCGCCGGCCTGCGTCAGGCTGTTCATGTCGGCACCGGCGCAGCCGGCGARCAGCAGCGCGCAGCCAAGGGCCGCGCTGGCCGATGCGGCGGGGGCGGTGAAGCGGTTCATAGTCTTCCCTGAGTCGTCAAATGTCATGGCATGCAGACAACATCCACGGGGGATGCGGCGCAGGGAAAGGATAGGCAAGCCGGCGGGGGGCTGGCTAGTGGAGTTCGTCCGACATGGCTGACGGCGGGTGGCTCAGGTAAACCGCTCGTGCAGCACCATCACGGACAGCCGCTTGTTCTTCCAGTACATGTCGTGGATGCGCGGGCGCAGCAGCTGGAGCGCGTCCGCATCCACTGCGTGGAAGGTCAGCATGACCGAGGGGCGCGAGCCGTCGCCCTCGATATGCTCGATCTCGTCCGGCGCCGGAATGCCGTACTTGCCGAGGAAGGCGAGCAGTTCCTCGTCGGTGGTGCCGTCCGGTACGTTGGTCAGCATGAATAGGGCCATGATCGCGCCTCCTGGCGGAACCGGGTGAATGGCGGGTCGGCGGTGCCCGCAATCGAACCTTAGCCCCACGCGCCGCGCGCGGCAACCGGGGCGGGCCCAAAGGCCAATCTGTTTCCCTTTGCCTCCGCCCGGCAAAGCCACCACACTGTAAGCGGAACGCTCCCTGTTTCTCCCCTGCCAGAGGAGGGCCGCGCATGAGCAAGTCATCGAAGAAGGGCAAGGACCGCGCGCCGGAGGACTCGTACCCGTCTCCCCCGCCGCCGCCGCCGGAGGCGGGCGCGCGCATGTCGAACAAGGACTATCTCGCGGCGCTGCGCGAACTCCATGTGGAGCTGGTCAAGCTCCAGCAATGGGTGGTGCAGAGCGGCAGCAAGATCTGCATCGTCTTCGAGGGGCGCGACGGCGCCGGCAAGGGCGGCACGATCAAGGCGCTGACCGAGCGCGTGAGCCCGCGCATCTTCCGCGTGGTGGCACTGCCCGCCCCGACCGACCGCGAGAAGAGCCAGATGTACGTGCAGCGCTACCTGCCGCACCTGCCGGCCGCCGGCGAGATCGTCATCTTCGACCGCAGCTGGTACAACCGCGCCGGCGTGGAGCGCGTGATGGGTTTCTGCACGCCGGACGACGTGGAGAGCTTCCTGCGCTCAGTGCCGCTGGTGGAGCGCGCCATCGTCGCCTCCGGCGTGATCCTGATCAAGTACTGGCTCGAAGTGAGCCAGGCCGAGCAGACCCGGCGGCTCCAGGCGCGCATCCATGATGGCCGCAAGACCTGGAAGCTGACCGGCATGGACCTGAAGTCCTACAGCCGCTGGTACGACTATTCGCGTGCGCGCGACGCCATGTTCGCCGCCACGGACACCCCCGACACGCCCTGGTACGTGGCCGATTCGAACGACAAGCGGCGCGCGCGCCTGAACATCATCAGCGACCTGCTGGATCGGATTCCGTACCAGGCGCCGGCGCGCAAGCCGCCCAAGCTGCCCGAGCGCCAGAAGCGCGGCGGCTACCGCGAGTCGGACCACCCGTTCCGCCATATCGCCACGCGGTACTGACGATATTGACGATACCGGCGCCGCCAGGGCGCTGGCACGCGGAGGGCGCGCATGAAAGCCGATGGAGCGCTGCACGGGTGGATGCCGGCCTGGCTGGCCGGCTATCGCCGCGAATGGCTGCGGCCCGATGTGGTCGCGGGCCTGGGTGCGGCGGCCGTGGTCATTCCGAAGTCGCTCGCCTACGCCACCATCGCCGGGCTGCCGGTGCAGGTGGGTCTGTACACGGCCTGCGTGCCGATGGCGATCTACGCGCTGCTCGGCACCTCGCGGCTGCTCAGCGTGAGCACCACTACCACGCTGGCGATCCTGGCCGGCGCGGCGCTGGCGCAGGTGGCTGCCGCCGATCCTTCGGCAAACCTGCTGGTGGCCTCGGCCACGCTGGCCCTGCTGGTGGGGCTGGTGCTGGGGRCCGCGTGCGCGCTGCGGCTCGGCTTCGTCGCGGACTTCATCTCGGAGCCGGTGTTGGTGGGCTTCAAGGCCGGCATCGGCATCGTCATTGTGGTCGACCAGATTCCCAAGCTGCTCGGCATCCATTTCGCCAAGGGGTCGTTCCCGCACAACGTGTGGGCGACGTGCAGGGCGCGCCGCATGCGTCGATGCCGACGTTGGCGATTGCGCTCGTCACCCTCGCCCTGCTGGCGTTCATGGTCTGGCGCCTGCCCCGGGCGCCGGCGCCGCTGATTGCGGTGGCGCTCGGYGTGGCGGCCGTGGCGCTGCTGGACCTGCCGGCGCGCGGCGTGGAGATCGTCGGGCGGGTGCCCACGGGGCTGCCGGCGGTGATGCTGCCGGACCTGTCGATGGTGGCCACGCTGTGGCCGTCCGCGCTCGGCATCGCGCTGATGAGCTTCACCGAGACCATCGCCGCTGGCCGGGCTTTTGCGCACGAGCGCGAGCCGCCGCCGCAGCCGAACCGCGAACTGCTGGCCACGGGGCTCGCCAATGCCGGCGGTGCCCTGCTCGGGGCGATGGTGGCCGGTGGCGGCACCAGCCAGACCGCCGTGAACCAGCGCGCCGGGGCACGCTCGCAACTCGCCGCGCTGGTCACGGCCGGCGCCGCGCTCGGCACCATGCTGCTGCTGGCGCCGGTGATCGGCCTGATGCCCAATGCCACGCTGGCCGCCGTGGTYATCGTCTATTCGATCGGGCTGATCGATCCGGCCGAGTTCCGCGCCATCCGCAAGATTCGGCGCATGGAGTTCGTGTGGGCGCTCGTCGCCATGGCTGGCGTGGTGGGGCTGGGCACGCTGCAGGGCATTCTCGTGGCGATCATCGTGTCGCTGCTGGCGCTGGCCTACCAGGCGGCCGACCCGCCGCTGTACGTGCTGGCCCGCAAGCGCGGCACCAATGTGTTCCGGCCGCTCTCGCCGGAGCATGCCGGTGACGAGGTCTTCGCCGGGCTGCTGATCCTGCGGCCCGAAGGGCGCGTGTTCTTCGCCAATGCGCGGCGGYTGGGTCAGCGCATGCGCCAGCACGTGACGGAGGAYATGCCGCGCGTGGTGCTGCTCGACCTYTCCGGTGTGATCGATCTCGAATACACGGCGCTCAAGATGCTGATCGAGGCCGAGCGCGCGCTGGGGGAGCAGGGCGTGTCGCTGTGGCTGGCCGGGCTGAACCCCGAGGTGCTGGCGATGGTGCGCCGCGCCGCGCTGGCCGACGCGCTGGGCGCGCACCGGATGTTCGCCACGCTCGAACAGGCGCTGGTCCGGTTTCAGTCGCCGGAAACTTCGTCGCCGGCGGCTTCGTCGTCGTAAGCCGTCTCGTCAGGCGGCCCCGGCACCCGCGTGGCGGCCTGCGCGCGCCATGCCGAGGGCGCCATGCCGAACTCCCCCGTGAACCAGCGCGTGAACGTGCTCGGTGAGCCGTAGCCGAGCAGCACCGCCACCTGCGCCAGCGGCACCCGGGGGTTCTCCACATGGCGCGGGGCCTGCTCGCGCCGCACCGCGTGCAGGATGTCGTGGAAGCTCGCGCCTTCGTCGCCGAGCGCGCGCTGCAGCGTGCGCAGGCTCATGCCGAGCCCTTGGGCGACGGAAGCACCGGTGGCGCGGCCCATCGGCAACAGCAGGGCGATGGCGCCGCGTACCTCATGGGCGACGGTCGGCGCGGCGGGCCGGGGCAGCGCCTCCACCACGCGCTGGGCGTGGCGCGCCATGGCCGGATCGGCGCCCGGATTCGGCACGTCGAGGTCGACGGCGCGGCAGACGATGCCGTTGTACTCGTCGTTGAAGGCCAGCCCGCAGCGGAACAGTCGCCGGTGCACGCTCTCGTCGGCAGGCGCCGGGTGCGTGAAGCACACGCGCAGCGGCTGCCAGCGTGCGCCAAGCAGCGCGTTGCAGAGGCGGAAGACCACGCCCATCGCCAGTTCGCCGGCCTGGCGCGAGGGCGCCTCGCCCACCACTTCCACGCGGATGATGACCGAGCTGCCGGCGTCTTCGAGCAGCATCGCCACGGATTCGTTGACCAGATGGCGGTAGCGGATGATGGTGGCCAGCGCCGCGCGCAGGTTGGGCTGGTGGGCGATCAGCAGGCTGATGACGCCGAAGTCCGCCAGCTGGCGCGACTCGGCCATGCGCAGCGCGAAGTTGTCGCAGCCGCTGGCTGCCGCCGCGTCCTCGAGCAGCGTCACGCAGGCGGCCATCGGCACACGGAAGTCCGGATCGGCCAGCAGGGTGCGCTTGAGGCCGGCCTGGCGCAGCAGGGGCTGCACATTGAGCCCGCGCGCCTCCGCCACTTCRAAGAAATTGGTAAGCGCCGCGGCGCGTATCCGTGTATCCAAGCCGTCTCCCCCTGGCTGTGTGCCCGGTGTGATCCCGGGCATCCGTGCGCCGATGATAGGCGCGGGTGGCGCGAATTGCAAAGTCGATGGAAGGAATTGTCACGCGTGCCGCGACCCCCCGGGCCTACATTTGGGCTCAACGCGGCGCAAGGTGTGCCGCTCCGCCTGACAGGAGAGTTGGCATGGCAAGAATCGTACGCATGATGGAAACGGGTGGCCCCGAGGTACTGCGGCTGGAAGAGGTGGAAGTGGGCGATCCCGGCCCGGGCCAGGTCCGCATCCGGCACGTGGCTGTCGGCCTGAACTACGCCGATACCTACTTCCGCAACGGCACGTATCCGGTGCCGCTGCCGTCCGGCATGGGCGTGGAAGCGGCTGGCGTGATCCAGGCCGTGGGCGAGGGCGTGCGCAACGTCGCCGTGGGCGACCGCGTGACCTACACCGGCTTCCTGAACACGCTCGGCGCGTACAGCAGCGAGCGCATCATGCCGGCGGCGCCGCTGATCCGGCTGCCCGAGTCGATYGGCTTCGAGACCGCSGCCGCGATGACCATGCGCGGCCTGACCGCCGCCTACCTGATGCGCCGCATCCACGCGTTCCGGCCGGGCAACACCATCCTGCTGCACGCAGCCGCTGGCGGCGTGGGCTTGATCGTCTCGCAGTGGGCCAAGCTGCTCGGSCTGACGGTGATCGGCACGGTGTCCACCGATGCCAAGGCCGCCATCGCCGCCGCCCATGGCTGCGACTACACCATCAACTACAGCCATGAGGATGTGGCCCAGCGCGTACGCGAGCTGACCGACGGGCAGGGCGTGGACGTGGTGTTCGACAGCGTCGGCAAGACCACCTTCATGTCCTCGCTGGACTCGCTGCGTCGGCGCGGCACGCTGGTCTGCGTCGGCACGGCTTCCGGCCCGATCCCGCCGTTCGACCCGGTGCTGCTGGCGATGAAGGGCTCGCTGTTCGTCACGCGCCCGGCGCTGGCCGACTACATCGCCGATCCGGCCGAGAAGGCGGAGCTGGCGGGCGAACTGTTCGACCACGTCGGCGCCGGCCGCATCGGCATCGAGATCCACCAGACCTATGCCCTCGAAGATGCCGTGCAGGCGCACCGCGACCTCGAGTCGCGCCGCACGACCGGTTCGTCGATTTTCGTGATTTGAAGGAGACCGCCATGCGAGTGGAACCCCTGACCTGCCATATCGGCGCCGAACTGTCCGGCGTCAACCTGGGCGAGGCGTCGCGCGATGCCGGCCTGTTTGCCGAGATCAAGTCGGCGCTGCTCCAGCACAAGGTGCTGTTCCTGCGCGACCAGGACATCACCCGGGCCGAGCACGTGGCCTTYGCGCGCCGCTTTGGCGAGCTGGAGGACCACCCGGTGGTCGGCAGCGACCCGGAGCACCCCGGCCTGGTGCGCATCTACAAGTCGCCCGACAGCAAGGTGGAGCACTACGAGAACTCGTTCCACTGCGACGCCACCTGGCGCGCSGCGCCGCCGATGGGCTGCGTGCTGCGCTGCGTGGAAACCCCGCCCGTGGGCGGCGACACGATCTGGGTGAACATGGCCGAGGCGTACCGCCGGCTGCCGGACGACATCAAGATCCGCATTCACGGCCTGCGCGCCAAGCACAGCATCGAGCACACCTTCGGCGCCAATATGCCGCCGGAGAAGCGCGCCGCCCTGGCGGCCCAGTTCCCGATGGTGGAGCACCCGGTGGTGCGCATCCACCCGGAAACCAGCGAGCCCGTGCTGTTCGTCAACGCCTTCACCTCGCACTTCGCCAACTACCACCGGGGCGACACCGTCCGCTTCGGCAAGGACTTCATGCCCGGCTCGGGCAACCTGCTGCAATACCTGTGCGCGCAGGCCGAGGTTCCCGAGTTCCAGGTGCGCTGGCGCTGGACGCGCAACAGCGTGGCGATCTGGGACAACCGCTGCACGCAGCACTACGCCGTGCAGGAYTACGCGCCTACCGTGCGCAAGATGGAGCGCGCCGGCATCGTCGGTGACGTGCCTTACTGACTGACCGCGAGATGCCTCACATGACAGATTTCAAGACCGATGCCCGCATCGTCTCCACCCCYTCGGCCTACGCCTACCCGCTGCTGGTCAGCCAGTTGCTCGTCAACGCGCTGAGCCTGAGYCCGGAGCAGGAGATCACCTACCAGGGCACCACGCGCTACACCTACCGGGCGTTCCGCGGCCGCATCGGCCAGCTGGCCTCGGCGCTGGGCGCGCTGGGTGCCCGCCACGGCAGCACCGTGGCCGTGATGGACTGGGACAGCCACCGCTACCTGGAATGCTATTTCGGCGTGCCGATGATGGGCGCCACGCTGTTCACCGTGAACGTGCGGCTTTCGCCGGCGCAGATCCTGTACACGCTCAACGACTCGCAGGCCGAGATCGTGCTCGTGCACCGTGACTTCCTGCCGYTGCTCGAGGAGATCCGCGACCAGCTAACCGGCGTCAAGCGCTTCGTGCTGATGGCCGATGGCGAGCCGGCGCCGGCCACCACGCTGCCGCTCGACGGCGAGTACGAGGCGCTGCTCGCGGCGGCCTCGCCGGACTACCCGTTCGCGGAGTTCGACGAGAACACCCGCGCGGCGATGTTCTACACCACCGGCACCACGGGCGACCCCAAGGGCGTGTCGTACAGCCATCGTCATATCGTGCTGCACGCGCTRACCACGGCCACCACGCTGTGCTCACCGCGTACGGGCCAGCGCCTGCATCGGGAGGACGTGTACATGCCGATCACGCCGATGTTCCACGTGCTGGCGTGGGGCATCCCGTACGTGGCCATCCTGCTGGGGCTGAAGACGGTGCTGCCGGGCCGCTACGTGCCGGCGCAGCTGCTGGCGCTGCGTGCGTCCGAGGGCGTGACGTTCTCGCACTGCGTGCCGACCATCCTCCAGATGCTGCTGCAGACCGCCAGCGAAACCGGGCAGGACCTGTCCGACTGGCGCGTCATCATCGGYGGCTCGGCCCTCCAGCCGGCGCTGTGCGCGGCGGCGCTCGATGCCGGCATCGACGTGTTCTCGGGCTACGGCATGTCCGAGACCGGACCGATCGTCGCGCTGGCCCAGCTCGCGCCCGGTGTCCGTCCGGCCAGCCGCGAGGCCGAGATCGCCATGCGCTGCGCCACGGGGAGACCGGTGGCGATGGTCGACTTCCGCATCGTGGACGAACAGATGCGCGACGTGCCGCACGATGGCCGCCATCAGGGCGAGATCGTGCTGCGCGCGCCGTACCTGACCGAGTCGTACCACGGCAAGCCGGAGGCCTCCGAAGCGCTGTGGGCCGGCGGCTACCTGCATACGCAGGACATCGCCGTGATGGGCGCGGATGGCGGCGTCCGCATCGTCGACCGCATCAAGGACGTGATCAAGACCGGCGGCGAGTGGGTGTCGTCGCTCGAGGTGGAGGGGCTGGTGGCGCAGGTGCCCGGCGTGCGCGAGTGCGCAGTGATCGGCGTGCAGGACGCACGCTGGGGCGAGCGGCCGATGGCCTTCGTGGTTGGCCAGCCCGGCCACGCGGTGGATGCGGCCGATATCCGCCAGCGCCTGCTGGACCATGTGGCCGGCAACCGCCTCAGCAAGTTCGCCGTGCCGGAGGCGGACCGCATCGTCTTCGTGGCGGAGATCCCCAAGACCAGCGTCGGCAAGATCAACAAGAAGCAGCTGCGGGAATCCGCGCAAGGCTGACCCCGGCCGGGGAAGGAGAGCAGCAAAAAGGCCAGCCGCGAGGCTGGCCTTACTCATTGCCCGATCGGATCGGGCGGGATTGGATCAAGGCTGGATATTGAACGTCTTCACGATGCCTGCGTTGCGGTCGAACTCGGCGCGCACGGACTGGCTCAGTTGCGGTAGCGGCAGTTCGGCGATGGGCTCGTAGCCGAGCGCTTCCATGCGGGCGCGGACCTTGGGGGTCTGCGCGGCCTTGTCGACGGCGGTCTGGATCTTGCGCGCCAGGTCTTCCGGCATCTGGCCCGAGGCCACCACGCCGATCCAGTTGCTGAAGTCGACGTCCGGATAGCCGAGTTCGGCGAA